>JBFHXM010000017.1:0-14954 GCA_041598975.1 Candidatus Woesearchaeota archaeon
GTTACAGATACTAAAGCGAAGTTTTGGTATAATGTTATTGAGATGACACACGAGTATGAAATGAAGGGTGCACAAAAGACATATACTCAAAGGGAGAAAATTTTTCACAAAGGTGAGCTTATTGCTAGCTGTTATTTCACTGGTGGCGTTTTTGGGCAAGGTGCCGGATTTAATTGTGAGAGTATTTTCAGTGATGAGGCGATGATGAGCATGTATAGAATTAATGATGTAAAACTTATTCCAAATCAAGACGCGTATTATCCTGGAAACGACATTATTTTGGATATGGATTATACTATTAATTCTCTTGGTGGAAGTCAAAGTGTTTATGTTGCTTATTTAGCAGAATGTCAAAGTACTGATGTAAGTTCAAAAGCGATTAAATTTGATACTGTGCCTATTGGTGCTGTTTTGACAAATGGCGGAAATGGGGTATTTACTATTGATAAAACCAAAGAGAATAGTGGCATGCTTCAAATGGGCAGAGGAGGGGGCAAGGTGTTTGTGAATTTATTTAAGATTCCAGGTCTTGGTGGGAATGAAAAAACTGAAAGTGATTTTGTTGAATTGAATATTAATATTGATGATTTAAGTAGTAGTTTAGGGATATCTTGTGGTTTAGAGGATAAGAAATTAGATGGTTTAGCAATTAAATTTAGTACTTTGACTAAAGATCAAGATATTAGTTTTGAGGTTACTGGAAGTCCGAAGTCTTTTGAGTTTGAAGGTGGCAATCCTGCCGGAGTTGCAAAACAAGATGGTTCTAAATTATATTCCATTAAAATTAATTGCGAGGAAGGTAGTAATAATCCCACTTTGGTCTTTTCAATCTTTTCCAGAAATGATTTGGCTAATTTAGTGATAACTTTAGTTAAAGAATCTGATAAAAAAGAAATAGACCAATTTAGAAGTTCGACTGCAAGTTATGAAGATAGTGGAAAGTTTGATAAATTGAAAGAAGGAGATTGCGATTTATATTTGAGGCTTTTAAGTGAAAGTGATGTTGGTAGAATTGATGATAGGAATTTTAAAGATTATAGGGCTGGAGGAGGTTCGCAAGAAGATATTATTACTGATGTTAAAACTAATGACATGTTTAAGATGAGATTCAGGGTAGGAAAACCTAATGATAGGGATATAGGTTATTATGGTTTAGCAACACCATTTGATGGGCAATCAATTTGTGTGGTGATGGATAAAAATAAAAAACCCATTTCCACTAATATTGGGATGGTTGGAATTTATCAGTCTAGTGAAAATGAACCTGCGAAAGATGTGAAAATTTCTTATAGGTTGGGGAATGAAAGATTCGGCAGTTATTTGGACAAAAAAGATGGTGTTAGTATTGATGAATTGAAAGCTCCAATCACAATTAATGCGGACGTTTTAGATAGTTATTTCCAAGGGGGATATAGTGCGGACGCTACTCTTAGTTATGAAGTTACAAAAGATGGCAAGCCTTTGGCAGGTTCTGGAGATAGAAGGAGTATTTTGTTCACATTGAATGATGATTGTAGTGCTTCTGCATTGAATCAGGAGTTTACTGATGATAGTAATCCTGATAGTAATACTCAAACTACGCAAGAAACTTATGATGAGGCTAAATGTGCTGCAATTGAAAATACTAATGGGGTTGACCCCTCAAATACCAAATGTAATTGTAAAGAAGGTTGGGAATGGAAATTTGAATCTAGTATATGTAAAGAAAAAGATAAAATCTCATAAAAACAAAAGCTTTATATATTTATATCACTAAATAATTATAACAAACTAAAAAAGGTTTGTTTTTTTAAAATGGAACCTAGTACAACTAATATTAGACAATTAGAAAAAGGTTTATTATCAAATCCAGAAGTAGCAGCAAAACTTGGTTTTAGTGTAGCATCAAGTTCCTATGCCATAAAAACGCCAAATAGAACTGGAGCATATGAATTACCTTCTAGTAAAACAAATGTTAAATACAGTGCATTACCATTGGCAATATTGCCACTTAGTGATTGTGTATGTAATTAAGGATGAAATTAAACGATATGGCTATTGTGCCTAAAGGAGAAGAATATGAATTAATTTCATTAATTAACCCTTTTATTTTTAAGCTTAATCAAGAAGGATTAAGAGAATTAGAAAAATTATTAAGTCTTTCATCAATTGAAGAATTAAATACACCAGAATTACTTTTTTTACATGAACAATTTAAATCTTTTTTATCTAAAGGAAAAGGAAAATTACCTATTTATGATAAGGAATTTACTTCATTAACTTTAGAATTAATTGAACAATGTAACCTTAATTGTAAACATTGTTATTTAGGTCCTAAAAAAAATAAAGTAATCAATTTGAAAAAATTTAAAGAAATTATTGATTCTAGTAAAAAATTAGGTGCTTTTTCATTAGCAATGACTGGGGGCGAACCTTTTTTAGATAAAGAAATTTTAGATAAGATAGGATATGCCAGAAAGAATAATTTTAGAGTCACAATTAATTCCAATGGAACACTAATTAATACTGATATTGCAAAAATTTTAGCAGAATTAAAAATTGCGGGCATAGGATTCACGTTAATTGGAAGCCAAGATGAACATGAATACATTTATGGAGAAAATACATATCAAAGAACTTTAAATGCCATAGATGCAGTCAAAAATGCAGGCATTACACTAAATCTTAATGTTATAGCATATTCTGGGAATATAGATAGATTAGATGATATCTTATTAGGATTTACAAACAATTTTGAACCTGCTTCTATAGCCATAGCTCCAATTACAAATATTGGAAATGCTTAACAACATTCTGATTTAATTCTAGACAATAAAACACTTAGAATGGTAGAAAGAAAATACAATGGTACTTTTGCTAAGGTTCAATCGAAAAAAGATGCTATTAGTTGCGGTGCAGGCAAATCTTCTATATTTATTAAAGCAAATGGTAAAGTTTTGCCTTGTGGTGAATTCCAAACCTTTTATATTGGAGACATTAATCAAAATACTATAGAAGATATAATTCTTAATCCCAATGAGAATTTAAAAAAATTACTTGCTTTGAATCAAAAAGATTTAAAAACTTGCAAACCATGTAATAGTTATGAAAATTGTTTGGGCGGATGCAGAGCACGAGCATTTGAAGCAGAATCTCTTACTGCACCAGACCCAATGAGTTGCATATATTATAAATAAAATGATTGAAAAAGCTACAGAAAAAGATACAGAAAAATTATTTGAATTATTAATAAATTCTATAAAAGAACACCAAAAATATGATTATGAATTTTACAAACTTGACGATAATTTAATGGAACAATTAAAAGAACAAATATTAATACAAATAAATGATTTAAATCAACATATATTTGTAAAAAAAATAAATAATATGATTATTGGATTTATAAGAGTTTTAAAAAGAGATTCATATTTAGAAATAGGAGACATATATGTAGAAAAAGAATATAGAAAACAACAATTTGGAACTGAATTATTCAATTATGCTTTAAAAAAATTAAAAAACAAGGAGATGAAATTTGTAAAACTAAAAGTTCAAAAAGAAAACAATGCTGCAATACAATTTTATAGCAATTTAGGATTTAATAAATCAACAATAGAAATGAAATTAGATTTATAAAATTGTTTAGGTGTATCCTTTATCATAATAATAAGGGGCCCCCCTTATTTTTAATTTTGAATTTTTATTTCTTATTGGCATTTCAATATTTGTATAGTATGGTTTATAACTAAATTCTTCAGTTCTATCCAAATGATTAATTAACCAAGTGGTTGCCCAAATTAGTATTTTTAAATCTCTTGGAGATATTTTTTCAATATCTTTTATTCCAAATTTAATTAAATCGTTTATTGTTTGGTTTGAAGTTAATGTTATTGTTTGGTGTGCAACATCTATTATCTTTTCTGAAGAAATGTTTTTACCTCTTAGATATCTGTTTACATATTGGCCTATTTCTATTGCGAATAGTGTCATTGGATTGTTTTCAGGAAGGTTTCCAAATCTTTTTTCTGTTGCGAATTCCCAAGGATTTTCATAAAGGTATGATGCTAATAAGTATGATGCAGGTTCGTTTTGATAATCAAATTCTTTTACAAATTTCACTAATTCAGTGGAGTTGTCTCTTATTAACCATGCTCTTTCATATAGTTTTCCTGCAAGAGAAATCCCCGGGGGGATTCCATCTATTTTTTGTTTAATTGGATTTAATATCAAATTAGGTATTAATGTTGGAATATTTTCAGATATGTGCATTGTTGGGCCATGGTTTCCTTTTCCAGTTGTTCTTCCTGGTTCTATAAATTCACTATAATATCCTCCCCCTGCATTTCCATCTTCTGTTAGTCCTACTCCTAATCCTAGTAATGTTGCTCCTGCCGCTCCTGCTTTTAGAATCTCTCTTCTGGAGAGCTTCTTTCCAGTCGCATCTTTAATTTCACTCAAATCCTCATCTTTTCTTTTTCCAAAAATTAATCCCAATTCCAATCCACCTAACTTACTTCCCATCTCTGTCATTTTTAAAGTTTTCTTGTAATATTGTAGTAATTTGTTATTTATAAGTGTAACTTTGTGTTCTTGGCAAGATAATTTTATAAAGGTTTTATTTGAATTATATAGTATGAGTTTTGATGATAAAAATGTTATTTCTTTGAATGAGGGCAATGGCGGAGAAGAGATGCAGAGTTTGCTTTCTAGTTTTTTAAAAGATTTTTACCGAGGTGACAAGTGGAAGAATTCTGAGAATGACAGTGCTACTTTAAAGCTTCCAAATGGAGATTTTTTAGTTTTTACTACAGATAGTTTTGTAGTAAATCCGATTGAATTTCCAAATACTAATATTGGCCATTTAGCAGTTTGCGGTACTATTAATGATTTAGTTGTTATGGGGGCAGATGTTTTGGGTTTGTCATTAGGAATTATCGTTGAAGAGGGTTTTGAGAAGTCGAAATTGAAGAGAATTATCGAATCTATAAACAATGTGTCAAAAGAGTATAAAATTCCTGTTGTGACGGGTGATACTAAAGTTATGGAAAAGGGGAGTATTGATAAGATAGTGATTAATGTTTCAGGTGTTGGAATTGCAAAGGAAGTTTTGGATAAACCTATCAAGAAAGGAGATAAAATTATACTTTCTGGCGGAATTGGCGAACATGGAGTAGCTTTGTTGTCTCAGAGATTTGATTTTGAGACAAGCATAGTTTCTGATTCAAAACCACTTGTTAATGAGATGAGAGAAATAAGAAATTTTGTGAAGATTGCAAAAGATCCGACTAGGGGTGGGCTTTCAAGCACACTTAATGAAATTGCAGAACAGAACAAATTGGAGATTGAAATTATTGACAAAGAGGTTAAGGTAAAAAGGGAAGTTAAAAGTGCAGTGGAAATTTTTGGTCTTGATTATTATGAACTTGCAAATGAAGGTAAAGTAGTAGTAGTGGTTTCTCCTGAGAATGAGAAAAAAGTTTTGGATGTTTTAAAGAAATACAATGAGCTTGCAAGCGTTATCGGGGAAGTTAAAGAAGTAAATAAGAAAGGTAAAGTTGTTTTGAAAACTGATTTTGGAAGTCGAATTTTAGAAGTTCCTAGCGGTAGGATTGTTCCGAGGATATGTTAAACATATCCCTTTATTCTTCTTCGTCTTGTTTATCTTTTTTAATATATTTTTTAATATATTTTTTGTACCATTCTTCGAATTCAAATTTGATTTTTTTTGAATCTAGGTATCCATATTCGTCGTTGATCTTTTCTGAGATTTTGTGATACATGTCGTTTGCATCTATTACTGGTACTGCTTCTAGTATGTCGTTGTTGTCATATTTTATTGAATAATCTACTTGCATTTGTTTTATTTCTCCTCTGAGTTGCACATTATCCCAGATTGCATCCCAGTTTCCAGCCCATTGCTTTACATTTGAACCAATAGATTTTAAGATGTCACTTTCTCCGTTTAGTAAGTCATCAGTTATTTCAAGCATATCGGTTTTGGAGTTGTATTTGAATAGGTCTTGGAAACCTCCTTCAAGTAAAGGGTCGTCTTCCCAGTTTTTCCTTACTTCTGTTATTCTTGTAATTCTTCTGTTTCTGTGAAGTCCGTCTGAGGATTTTACTGGGTTTGCAACTATTACTAGGTCGGTTGCTTTAAATGAGGTTTTAGGTACTCCTAAATCGTTTACAAGCCTATCATATACACCGTAAGGGGAGTCACCATGGATGGTTCCTGCAACTACATTTGCAAGTGCCCCTACTCTCATAGCTTCGTAAAGTGCAAGCGCTTCGGTCGATCTTACTTCTCCTACAATCAGGCAGGAGTCTCCAAGCCTTAATGTTGATCTGATTCCCATGTCTGCAGAGAACCCTTCTTTTGAGATGGAAAGTGCCGACCTAACACTCATTGCTTGAATGTTATATCCCAAATCGCTAAATTGGAGAGTTGGAAGTTCTAATGTATCTTCTACTGTAATTATTCTATATTTTCTTAAGATTTCTATGATGATTGCTGTTAGAAATGATGATTTACCTGAACCTCTTGTACCTGCGATAAGCATTGTTCTTGCACCATCGATAATAAAACTTAGAAGGCCCGCAGCTTCACTTGTAATCATTTTGTATTTGATAAGTAAAGGTAGGGTCCATGGTTTGTCTCTGTGACGCCTAAATGAAAATCCAAGCCCATAAGGATTTAATGGTTTTCCAATTACTGAAACTCTTGCTCTTGCTTTTGGAGTTTCTATTTCTGCATCCAGAATTGGATTTGAAGCATCAAGCGGTTTTCCTGAAATCATTCTTAGTCTTGATGCCCACCCTTCTACTTCATCTTCTTCAGGGATGATGTTCGTTTTACAATCTTCATAGTCTGAGTGTGTTAGGAAAATAGGGCTTTTGTTTGAAGGTGAGTTAACTGATATGTCTTGTATTCTTTCATCTTCAAGCAAGGTTTCGATAAGTCCGAACCCTACTGTGTATTTGATAAGTATATTCGCCAAATCATCAATGTCTTTTAATTTAAGTTTTACTTTTTTGAATTCGGCAATTTCTTCTATTAAGTCTTTTGAAATATTATAGAATACCTCCCTTAGTTTTTGTGGTTCGATAAAGTCATTGCTTTCTGGTTTGTGCTCAGAAATTACTTCTTTTGCAAGGTTTAGTATTTCATATTTGTCTTCGTTTAATGTAAATTCTATTGGTGTTACATGGTAGAGATTGTTTGCTTCGTTTTCTAGTTCGAATATGTTGATTTTTGCTCCGCTTAAACTGTATGAGTCGAGTTCTTTTGCTTCGATAGGGATTTGCTTTTTTAGTGTTGTAAATATGAAGTTAGGTTTGATGTTTGGTGAGAAGAATTTTTTGTATATCTCTCTTGAACCTACTTTGTGTCCTGCAAGGTTATCTTTTACGGACTTGATTATTGCCATACTTTCCATTTTGGCAATTATGAATTTGAGTGCGTTTTCGTATTTGTTGTCTACTTCGTAGCAATTGTTTTGGTGATATGTTTTGTCGTAATTGTAGTCTCTTAATTGCCTTTTGAATTTCACGTATGCTCCAACTGGGTCGGCAGGCAGGTCTTTTACTATTGTGTTTTGAAGGAAAGTGTATCTATTGAAAAAAAGCTTCATGCAATCATTGTCTTTGTTAAGAATTTGTCCTGCAGTAAAAAGTTCTTTTTGCTTTGTAAGAAGAGTGTAGAGGGTTGCAATTTCTCTTAGAAGAAGAATTTGCTTGTATTCGTATTCGTAATTTTTATTGTGAGTTAGGATTATTTTTGTAACATTTGAAATTTGAGTTAGTTTTTTTACAACATCTCGCATAACTACGGCGTAATCTTCAATAGAAGGAAAGGAGGTTTTGTCAAGATAATTGATTTTAAGAATATTTTCCATACCATGTTTTATAATCTCAAAATCTTTTTTGGCATTAAACATATATGTTACTAAAATCTAGACATTTATATAAAAGATTTCCTACTGTTTGGTAAAGATAGTTGGTTTCCTAGAAATTCTTAGGGTTATGCTCGGATTCCTACAATTTAGGGAAATATTTATAAACTGTTCCTGTCATAGATAAGTATTCAATCAAATAGTGATATTCGGTTGAACTTAACAACTTACAAACATCTTTGGCATTGGTAAAACATTGTCAAGGATTTTTCAATATAGTTTTTCTTATTTTAATTTAATAAATTAATATTAGAATAATTTTTATTATTGGATTATTGTTCCTTTGAATTTTTTATTGTCTAGATATTCATTTAGATTTGTTAAATTTTTTCCGTTAAGAATTGCTACTTTTAATTTTTTTTCGTCTGCAAGTTTGCTTGCAATTGGGTCAAATGGCGCAGACATTCCTGGGTCCCATTTATTGCCCACTATTTCTCTGAACTCTTTCCATGAGATTTCTTCGTATCTTTTTGCACCAGGGTTTACTTTTGGGTCTTCTGAATATACATATTCTATGTTTGACAAATTTATTATAGATTCCGCTTTGTGTTTTATTGCAAGAAGTGTTGCGATATAATCTGTGCTCCAACCTGGTTTCCATCCAGCACCTATTAATATCTTTTCATTAAAATCTATTTCGTCTTGCTCGTCATCGAAGTCTTTGATAACTTTTGGATGTGCGTATAACTTGAAGATTGTTCTAAGTAAGTGTGCGTTAAGTCTTGTTGAATGAATCCCGAGCCAATCTTTTTCTTCATCGTCTATTCCGCTCACATGAGATGCTGCGTCTTGATATCTTCTTGCAGTTCTTCCTCCTCCAGTAATTAGGATGAATCTATCACCTTTTTCTATTCTTTTTATAATGAATTGTTTGAAAGATGCTAAAAAATCCGTATCTATTTTATCAGGTACAATTAATGAACCTCCTAAAGAAATAACATGTAGTGCCATAATTTAAATGAGACGATTTTGGTTTAAAAATGTTTGTAATTTAACTTTTAAGTTTTGATTATTTTATCAAATGATTTGATTATTTTTTCTTCGTATTGCGCAACTTTATCTCCTTCTTGTTTTTCAAGTTCTAATGTTAATAGGTTTATTATGATATTTATTTTCTCTTTTTGCTCTTTTAGTTTTTGGTTTATTATCTCTTTTTCAATTTCTTTTGTGTCTTGGGATTCTTGTGCATGATTTGATAGTTCTTCTAAATATTTTGTTTTTAGTTTGTATGTGTTTTTTAATATTATTTTTGCTTTTTTTTCGTAAAGTATTTTTAGTATTGTGTTTAGTTCCATGTCTGTGATTTTTCCTTCGATTGTCCCTTCAATTTCTAAGAGTATAATTTTATTTTCTATTTCATATCTGTCAATTTCTTCTAAAATTTTGTTTTTTGCTTGAAGAGGATTTAATTTGTCGACATTTACTTGTATGTGTTCTTTTTCATATGTGTTTAGTTTTATTTGTTTGATTTTTGTTTTTTTTGTTTGTGGGTTGTATTCACATATATTGAATGTTGGCGTTTCTTCTTTTATTTCTTTAAAGTTGTTTGGAAATAGTGCTCCGCTGTAACTTATTGTGAAGTTTTCAAATTCTTTTTGCATTGGTGTGTGTATGTGTCCTCCGGCATAATAATTGAATTCTTTTGGAAGGTTTTTTATTTCATTTTTTGCTTTCAAGTTTTTTAATGAAGAGGGTTTGAAATCATTTAGTGTTGTGTGGAATACAAATATGTTAAGGTTTTTTTTATCGAGGTTTGGAGTTGTTATTTTGTCGTATATTGTTTTTTCAAGTTCGTTCTTTTTGCCCGTTATTCCATAAAGATTTGCTTGTGTTTTTTTGTCTGTTGTAGGGATTAGTTCTACCTTGTTTTTGTCTATTAGTCTGTATTTTGCAATATTTGTGATTATGTGTGTTTTTTCAAGAAGTTCAAGAAAGCTTTTTCCAGTTATTGAATAATCGTGACTTCCTCCAATATAGTAAATTGGAATGTTCTCTTTTTTTAATTTCATTAGTTCTTCAATTACTTGCATTACAAGTTCTATTGGTGGCATTGCGTTGTTGAATATGTCTCCTGCAAATATTGCAAATTCTGCTTTTTCTTCTATTATTTTTTCTACAGCTTTTTGAAATGTTTTCAGGTTTAGTTGTGTGAGTGTTTTTTCTCTATATGCTCCAAGGTGCAGGTCTGCCAAATGGGCAAATTTGATTGTAGTCATTTTATAGTATTTGTTTTTAGTTTAGAGTTTTTGATATTTTTTCTATCATTTCTTCTGTTACTTTTTCTATTGGTTGGTTTGCATTTATAATAATGATTTTTCTCCCATCTTTTTCTTTTAGTTTTTTAATTGCATAATCTAGGTTTGTTTTTAGTTTTTCCTGGAAGTCTCTTTTTTCAAAGCATTCTTCCTGAGAGTTTCGGTTTCCCATTCTTTCAAAAGCAACATCTACTGGAAGGTCGAATACAATTGTCAAATCCGGAATCATGCAACCTTCTTCTTGACCGTATTCGTGTTTGTTGTATAAATCTTCAAAATCTATTCCTTGTGTCATTTGATAGGATAGTGTTGATAGATCGTATCTTGAGGTAAATACATGAGAATGTTTTAAGAAATCTTTTATGATTTTTGTGTGTTCTTTTCTGTCTTCTATATAGTATTTGGTAGCTTCTTCGCCAGTTACACTTCTTTCTCTTATTAGATTTGATATTTTGATTCCTGGTGCAGTTATTTTTGTTGGTTCCCTAGTAACCCATATATTTGAATATTTGTTTCCAAAGGGGTGTCCGTCATCTTCTTTTATAATTTCTATTAGTTTGAAAAGTTGTGTATCTTTTCCGCACCCATCTATGCCTTCAAAAGAAATAAAGTATGTTTTTTCCATAATTATTATGGGAAGATTTTCTTTATAAAAATTTGTTTTATTTTTATTTGTTTATTCTCTTAAGATCTCAGTTTCGTATTCATTAATACGAATTATTTTACTTGCTTTGTTGTTTAAAGTTCCGGCTTCTACTATATAGTCAGTTTTGTTTAGTATGTCTTTTGGAATTTGTTGGGTGTGGATGATATTGTGTTCTCCAGAATGGTTTACTGATGTTGCAACAAAAGGTTGTCCTAGTTTTTCTATGTATTTTGTAAACCAATGTTTGGAAATTCTTATTCCAATGTTATTTGTATTAGGGATTATTTCTTCTTTTGCGACAGAATCGATATATTTTAATTTTAATACATAAGTTATTTGTCCTTCATTTAATTGTTTTTTTGTTAATGTTGGTTCGCAATTTTGCAGTATCCAAGCTAATGTTGGTGGAATTATTGCCAGAGGTTTTTCATAATCCCTTTGTTTGATATGTTTTATTTTTCGAATTGCAATAGAGTTTGTTGCGATGCATCCTATTCCATATATTGTGTCTGTTGGGAAGATAAATATCTTACCTTTTAACATTTCATTGATGTAGAATTCTGTGTTAGTTTCAAGATCTTTTTGGGTTATGATTTTTGTCATTAGAATAATTATATAATTTGTAATTTAAAAGATTTAGGAGAATAAAAATTGAGATTATTGATTCTCTGTTAAACCTTTTCTGTTTCTGATTTGCTTGATAATGTTATCTTGCAGTTCTCTTGGTAGTGGCTCAAAACTTTGTGATTTTACAAAGAAGGAACCCTTACCTGCTGTTGCACTTCTGATGTCTCCAGTCATACCGAATGTTTCAGCTACTGGAACTTTTGCGATTACTTCCATGTTGTCTTCTTCAATATTCATATCAAGTACTTGGCCTCTCCTGTTTTGGATTACAGAGGATACGTTACCCATCATATCTTGGGGCGCGTCTACTTGGATTGTTTGGATAGGTTCGTATAATAGAGCTCCTGCACTAATCATTGCTTGTTTCATACCGTCTCTGATAGCAGGGTATACTTGGCCTGGACCTCTGTGAATTGAATCCTCGTGTAGTTTTACGTCATGAAGTTTTACTTTCATTTTTACGCATCCTTCTCTTGAAAGTGGGCCTGCTCTTACGATTTCTTCAAATCCATCAAGTACAAGTTCGATAACTTCGTTTAATGCTACGATACCTCTTGTCATATCGATGAAAATATTTCCTTGGTAAATGTCTTTGATTCTTTCTGCTTCGTCTTTAGGCATGCCTTTTTCAGTATATAAATCCCATAATTCTCTGTCTTTTTTCTTAACTCTTCCTTCATGGATGTCTCCGTCTGCAATAGCTCTTGAGAATGTTTCTTCTAGAGGTTCTACTGTCATGTAGAATTTGTTGTGTTTATTAGGGGATTTTCCTTCTACTTGCTCGGATAGTTTGCTTACTGATTCTCTGTATACCACGATAGGTGCTGATTGTTTGATTGGCAGTCCTTTTTCTTCTTTAATTCTGTTTACAGTAACTTCTAAGTGCAATTCTCCCATACCTGCGATAAGGAATTCTCCTGTTTCTTCATTAATTGTGATTTTTAATGATGGGTCTTCTTTACCCATAGTTTTTAGAACTTCTACTAATTTTGGAAGGTCTGCTGGTTTTGTAGGTTCTACTGCTACTGTTACAACTGGTTCGAAAATGTGCTGGATGTCTTCAAATGGCGTGATTCCTTTTGTGGATACAGTTTCTCCTACATTGATATCCCTAATTCCTGCGATACCTACAATGTTACCTGCTACAGCTTCTTCAATTTGTGTTCTTTGTGGACCTTTAGATACGAATACTTGCTGGATTCTTCCTTTTTGGTTACCTGAAGTTACAACTTCCATACCTTTTCTTACTGTTCCTGAGAACATTCTACAAGTACAAACTTCTCCTGCGTGTTTGTCTTGCGTAATTTTTACAACTACTAATCCTAATTCTCCTTTTGGGTCACAATTAATAAGGTCGTGACCTTCCTTACTATTATTATCTCCTGGCCAGATGTGCGGGATTCTGTATTTTTGCGCTTCCACAGGGTTAGGCATGTGTTCTACTACTGAGTTTAACAATACTTCGTGAAGAGGCGCAAGTTTACCTAGTTTTTTGATTTCGTCTTCGTCTTCGCTTTCGTATGCATCGATAATCATTTTAAAATTGATTTTCTTTTTTTGCATGTAAGGTACTGATAAAGCCCAGTTCATGTAAGCTGATCCGAAACATACGGAACCATCGTTTACGTTCACTTTCCATTTTTGCTTGAATTCTGGAGGTGCGATTTTTTCAATTAAAACGTTTAATGAGTTGATTGTTTTGATAAATCTCTCCTGCATCATTTCTGGAGTTAGTTTTAATTCTTTGATTAACCTGTCAGCTTTATTAATGAAAAGGATAGGCCTTACTTTTTCTTTTAAAGCCTGCCTTAGTACTGTTTCTGTCTGAGGCATGATACCTTCTACTGCACAAGCAAGTACTACTGCACCATCTACAGCCCTCATTGCTCTTGTTACATCTCCTCCGAAGTCTACGTGACCTGGAGTGTCAATCAAGTTGATTAGAAACTCTGTTCCGTCAACTTTGTGAATCATTGATACGTTTGCACTATCAATTGTGATTCCTCTTGCAGCTTCGTCTTCGTGAAAATCCATGAATCTTTGCTTTCCTGCAAGCTCTTCACTAATCATTCCTGCACCCGATAATAGGTTGTCAGATAATGTTGTTTTACCATGGTCAATGTGTGCTGCAATAGCAATGTTCCTAATTAAAGTAGGTTTTTTCATTGCTTCTACAACAGCTTTTCCTAAATCTTTTGCCATTTTTATTTGTGTTTATATTTGCTTACAATACAGTTTTTATTTATTGTATATAGTAAAAAAGAACTTGATTTGATTTATAAAGTTTAAGGAAGGTTGTTTGTATTTGAATAATTATAGAGTAGGAGGTTTTTAGATTTCGAGAGAATTGTTTTTTTTAAGGTTTTTTTTTGATAAGAATTTTTCTTGCTCTCTTTTTGATTCGTCAATTATCATTTGAAAAAGGTTTCTTGTGAATGATTCGCTTAAATTCATGGTTATTGCCCTGTTCTTTGCGATGTTTATGATTTCATCTTCTCTTGCTGGCACGAAAATCTCCATATTGTTGTCGAATTTGTATTTTGCAATCTTTTTTGCAAATTGCATCCTTCTTTTTATTAAAATCATAATTTCTTTGTCAATATTGTCTATTTGGTTTCTAAAATTTTTTAAAGAGTCATATTCCATATGATTCATAAGTGTTTGTTTCTTTATAAATATTAGTATTTTTTTATAAGTTATAAACTTTACTGGAGAGTGGTGACAAAACGAAACATTTATAAATTATTATATCTTATTATGTACTATGAATACAGGCAATGAATTCGGAAGAGTAAAAAACGCTTTTATTAAGGTTAAAAAGGATGTTGAGTATCTAAATAATAATATTATAGATTTGAAAGCTCAAAAAGCTGACAGAATTAATGTTGATAGAATTATTAGAGAAGTTAATGAGTTAAGGGACATTATTGTTGAAGTTAGTTTGAAAGTTAATGGTGATTCTGGTAAGAAAGGTGAAGTTTTGGAAGTTTGGGGAAACAGCGATTCCAAGAAAGCACATTTTTCTAATTGTCCTTTTGCAAGAAGAATTACAAAAGAGCACAAAGTTGTCTTCAAGGATATGGCTGATGCTTTAAACCACAAGTATTCCAAGTGTACTTGCTTAAAATAATTTTATTTCTTTATTTAATTTTTAATTGAAGTATTGTTTGTAAACTGAAATTAGATAATAATGTTTTAGTTTTTTAAGATGGATGAAAAAGATTTTTATACTAGATATGCTCAAACAAAGCCCAACTTACTAAAGAATCCTGAAGAAATGTTATTAAAACCTTTAGAGAAACAAAGAATTATATTGGGGGAAGTTTATGTACGTTATGATTTTTTTTTTAAAACTTTGAAAAGTTTTTTGCCAGAAGAGTATAGAAATTTACGACAAAAGGTTCTTTTAGTTTGTGGAGAATCAAATGATGAATTAATGGCGATTAATGATATATTTAATAATCCTTTTATTCATTTATTAGGTCCGAATAA
>JBFHXM010000018.1:0-14660 GCA_041598975.1 Candidatus Woesearchaeota archaeon
AATGCGCTAAAGCACAATGAATGGAACCAGAACTTCTGCAACTTCCTAAAATCACAATACCAAATAACAGAAGAAATAGAAAGAAAATGGGAAACCTGTCAAAACTCATGTTCGCAAACACATAATCTCGACAAACTAAGCGAATGCAGTGGCTACTCATGCCTGACAAACAACTGCGGAGAATGCACAGACCCAGATATATACGAACAAGAAAGAAACAAATATTCAGAATGCTTTAATCAATGCCAGATAGAAAACGAAAAAGACAGGGAAAAATTAGAAAATACATACTATGCAAACTGCGCAGCAGAAAGTTACTTTTCATACTTCGATGACGCACTTACAATGTACATCGGCTTTTACAGTGGGTGGTTCTCATATTCAGAAGAAGACTCAAAATACTACATAAAAAGAGACGAGGCAACGTTCTACACCTCACCACTGCCAATTCAAGAACCAACCTGTCCAGAAGGATTCTTCTATGATGGAAAAGCATGTGCCCCAGACATAAATGAACAGGAATCAGTAATCCTTGAAGTAAACCAAGAAGAAATAAATTATCCAGAAACACAAGAAATAACTGGGCAATTATTATACCAATGCTCAGAAGGATGTTCAGGAATGCCAGCAGTAATAGAAGTTAATTCAAATGTTGCAAACCTTAATTTTGAAATAGAATACGACTCAGAAAAACCATACCTGTCAAAATCAACTCCTATAATCAAATTCACAATAAAACCAATAATTTCAAAAGAAACAACATTCTTTGACACACAAGAAAACACAATAACAATAATCTCAAAAGATGTAAAAAAAGAAGTGAAATTCAACTTTGAAGCAATCTCAAACTTAGAACTTACAACATACTTCTCAGAACCTGTACAGCAAGGAAGAACAGTAGAATTTGAAGTGGAATTTGACGGACCGCAAGAATACGAATACACGTACATTCTAAGTTCAGCACTCGATGCAACATTCTATGTAGGCGAGGAAGAATACCCTCTCTCGGCAATAGTAAGAACAACAAACACCTCCCTTTCATTTGAATGGCAAACTCCGCAAATCTCAAGAGAAGTTAATGTAAGAGAATACTATCTTGACGAACTAGGACAACTCTCGCTAGAAACACTCTCAACAGTAACTCAAACAGTAAGTTTCATGGCAATGGGTGACGCTGTAAAAGCATTTATTGGCAAATCTGGAGACGCAATGCTCGACGAGGTAAACAGCAATATGGTGGATTTAGGATTTGGAACTGGAGATGTCCTTCTTACAACATGGACATCCATGGACCCAATCCCGACTGCAATCTCAATAGACTCAGTATTCAGGCAAAATCCTGTTGCATCAACACTAGCATCAATCTCATACTCGACATATAGTGCATACGACAGAGCATCAAACAGGCTTCATGCATTCAGCTCAGACAAAACCCACATATACGATGTGCCAATAAAAATAGTAATAAAACCTAAAGGATATAAAGAAGCAGTATTGGAAACAAAAATACAAGTTGAAGCTCCGGAGGTAATATACAAATGAAACAAATAAAAAAAACAATCCAAACAATGCTAATAGCATTCCTAACACTAATTTTAATACAAAATGCATTCTCAAGCAACACAGAACTTGAAGCAAAACTCGCACTTGACAACTATTATCAAGCATTTGCAAATGAAGACATAGACAAAATCATGGGCATGAAATACCTTTCTCAAGACTCTTCCGAATACGAAGGAGTGAAAAAACTCACCCAAAAACAATTCGATGAGATGGACATACTATCCTACAGCCTAAGCAACGTCAAAGCAGAAACATACAAAAACGCAGCAATAATAGAATACTTCCTTGACATGAAAATTGGATACGAGCAAGGAACCCTTCTAGTCGATGAGGAGATGAAAGCAATCCTCATAAAAACAGATTCAAGATGGAAAATATTCATGGTTGCAGAAAAAGAAATAATAGACAGAATGATGCTTCAAGTAAATCTTGAAAAAGGCCTTCAAACATACGAAATAGAACAAGAAGCAACAGAACCAAAACCTGAACCAATAACAAACGGATGCGGAGACAACATATGCGACATTGGTGAAAGTTGCATAGCAGACTGCGGATTTGAGCCATGGACAAAAACATGCGGAAATGGAATATGCGAAGAAAACGAAGATTGCGCTTACGATTGCAACAACCTAGAAACAATAGACTTCAGGACAGGAACACAAAACACCTACAAATGCAAACTGATTTTCAACATAAACGAAATCGACAACAAAAACTTAAACGACTACAACATAAACGTCCCATCATGGCTAAAAGACCAAGTACTCACAGACAAAAAAATAAAACTAAAACTTGACAGCAAAGAATATAATTTCAAAATAGAAAACGACACGATAAGCATTCTGGAAAACCTAGAAGACTACGATTACCTAATCACTACAGACTCATGCACAATCAACTCCATAATAAACCAAGACCTAACATTCGACGAAGCTTACAACCAGGAAAAAATTACACTCGAAACAAAAGGTGCAAGCAACACAATAAAAACATGGATTGGAAAACTATTCTACTCAATCTACTCTCTCTTCAATCCATCCCCTGTAAAAATAATAATAGAAGCAGAAGACGGAACACTCAAAAATCCAGGAAGATACAGCTTTATAGGAGCAACTTCCAGAGGACCAGGAGAACTATATTTGGGAACAGGAGGTTCATATGCAGAATATGAGATAAACAACACAATAGATGGAACAGCATACATCTACTTCATGTTCAGCGACGATGCTAAACACAGGGACGGAACAAGAGATGCAAACTTTTACTTCAATAACCAAAAACTAGAATTCAAGCACAAATCAATAAACACACTCGACATTCCAAGCGGAAAATACTGGGACAGAGTATACCTTGGAGAAATTGAACTAAAAAAAGGCCCGCTAAAAATAAAAATCGAAAAACCAAAACAAACATCAGCAGCATTTGTGATGGACAAAATGATAATAAGTGATACAAAACTCGAGTAACATTTCCCAAATCCTTATTTTTCTCCCTTCTCTTCGTCCCGAGATATAGTAAAAAACATTTTTAAACAAATTTCGCCAAAAATTATCATGATTCAGAAATTCTTCTCAACAAAATACCTAAGCACGGTCCTTGACGACGAATATGACGAAGCAGACTTGTACTTTGACGTATTCATACTCTGGTTCATCTTTCTAGGCTCAGTAATATATGTTTTGCAAACACTAGACATCTCTGAAAAAACACTCAATATCCTAAACAAAATAGACTTTCTCCTAAATATCCTTTTCACTTTTGAATTTTTTATGAGAATCTTCTACTCCAAAAATTTAGCCAAGCACTTCAGATCAATATACACTTGGATAGACTTCATAGCAATATTCCCTTTCTGGATAGGATTCGGCTCATACTCCTTTTTCAGAATATTCAGATTTTTCAGATTCTTCAGATTCTCAAGACTATTTGATTATTCAGAAAAACTAAGGCAAGTAAAAAACAACAGGCTAGAAAATATATTCGTTTCAAAAATTTTATTCTCGCTTGTACTTTTCCTGTATGTTTCATCAGGATTAATATACGAAATAGAAGGCGATATAAACCCAGCAATCAATAGTTTTCCTGACGCAGTATACTTCATGTTGATTTCAATAACAACTGTCGGCTATGGAGACATATATCCAATAAGCAACGCAGGACGACTCGTAATCATGGGTACAGTATTATTGTCCTTAACAATCATACCTTACCACATAGGTAATTTGATGAAACAGATAAACTCCGCAAATAAAAACTACCAAGTTTGTAAAAAATGCAAATTCAGCGGCCATGACAAAAATGCACACTACTGCAAAATATGTGGAACCAGCTTAAAAACAAACACAACCCCTAACTAACCAATAAACACCTCCAACCTACACACATACGTCCCAAACTAAATTCTAACCACCTAATGCAAATACAAAATAATTATAAATAATAACAACCCAAAAAAATTAATGAAGACAAAAAAAGGACAATTTGCAATATTCCTAATCCTTGGAGCAATATTTGTTATCCTGCTTATAATTCTAATAACCTCATCTAAAATAACACCAAATTCAAACCTAGGAAAACTAAACCCTAAACCACTTAAAACTTATGTAGACGAATGTCTGTACTCCGTAGGCTCAAAAGCAGTCCTTCACAAAGGATACGACAATCTAGAAATATTAGAAAAAGAAATAAATTTAAACATTCTTGACTGCATACTCAAATTTCCAAACACAGAAGAAATAATAATAAACTTCCCAAATGAAAACGAAATAACAACAAAAGCTACAATAAGCTACAATTTCGAAACCATATACCTAAACACACAAATACCAATAACCATGGAAAAAGAGGAATCAAAATCTAATCTAAACCAGTTCAACATTTTAATACCAACAACATACAAAATACTAATTTCAAAAGACGCAAATCAGCAAACAAAAATAAACTCTAAAATCGGACTTTTCAAAGTAAACGCATTACTCGAAATAGAGCAAGGCACAACAATGCAAACAAACGAAATGGAAATAATAGCAGAAGACATTTCAAAAAAACCAGAATGTGAAAAATTAAACCTCCAAGGAGACCTGATATACAACATCCTGCCTGAAACAGAACTTGACCAAAAAGCAAGCATGTACTTCAAATACTCAGAATTAATCTCAAACGAAGACCTTACAAGAGGATTTCTAATACTAAACTTTTCCGACAACAACTGTCATGAACTCAAACAACTGCGAACCACACCTGACACAACCAGAAAAGCAGAAACTGCAGAAATAGAAAAAACAGGAAAAATTGCATTCTGCGAAAAAGCAATATATATGATAACAAACTTCGGTAATCCTGCATGCCAGCAAAAAATACAAGACATGAATTTGCAAGAAAATAACAGATTCGTATCTGCACTAACAAAAGAAAAATTAAAAGATTCACCTTGCACATTCACTCAAACGCAATGCGGGGATGATGAATGCGGCGGAACTTTAGGTTACTGCGCAGAAAACCAGAAATGCACAGAAGACCGGCTATGCTTTCCAGGAAATGAAAACTTCAATCTTGCACAAGCACAGCAAAAATACGTAAACATATACGCTTGCGCAGAACTGCCACTAATCTGGAAAGCAAACAAGGAATGCAACACAGCCATTGTCCTCCCCGCTTGGATGAAAGGATGTGAACTAACAGTTGACGGAATAGAAACAGACGAAAGCGGAAGAACACTAGATGATGGGAGGCCATTTTATAGAATATACAAACATCCAAGCTCTTTCGGAAATCACGCAATCGTAAAAATAATGTGCGGAAACAACATTTACAATGTAGAAATACCAGAACCTGCAAAAAGATGCTCGCCAGGAGGCCATCCTTGGTGGGAATGTGAAGGCGACCCCAACTACTACGCACCCGAAGAAGATTAATTTTCCAAAAAATAAAAATATTTCTCCAATCTCTTACTCCTAACTCCTAAACCAACTATCCCACCAATCAATACTGTAAGCGCCAAAGTTGGAGTCATCCCAAAAAAGAATATTCCTAAAAACAATCCCAACATTCCAAATAAAGTTGAAAAAAAGAATCTTGAAGAACTTTTATTTTGAGATTTGGAGTTACCAAAAAACAAATACAACATAGGAAAAGACAATATCAAAGTAGATGCCGCCGCAATAATAGTTAAATCAATAATATTTCTAAATAACAAACCAGTTAAAAATACAATAAAAATCAAAAAAAAACTATACAATTTTACATTTTTCATTTTATTCCTTTTAGTTTTAAACATAGAAAGATGCGAACTAACTGCATAAATATTTGTATCTACTGTACTCATTAACCCTGCAAAAAATAAAATCATTGCTATCCCAATAAAAGTTGGGGACATATAATTACCAATGGCCTCTAAAAAAACTAAAGAAGGTTCAACAACAATCCCTTGGCTCTTTACATATAAACCAATTATTAATAAAAAAAATGCTGACACAAACAAAGGAATTGAAGCAACGCCTACGCCCCAAGCAAAATGATTTTTAGATTTTGCAGAATACAACAATTGGTATCTATCCGCCATAGCAAAAAAAGATAAACAACCATATAAAAAAAATCCAACAAGATCCAAAAAACTCATACTGTTTGTTGAAACATTCAATATTTCAAAAACAGATTCATTAATAACTAAATTAAAAGTAATAAAACCAAGCAATACTAATATAATTATTCCTTGAACAATATCAGTTAAAATAACTCCCCTATAACCTGAAAACAAGATATATATTAAAACAAATATTAAAGTAATCCCCAAAGAAATCTCATATGAAAACATTCCAAAATGTTCTAAAATTTTTGAACCTGCAACAACTCCCGTTAAAATCCAAATAAACAAAACTATAATAGTAAATATATTTCCAATAATTTTAGCAACTTTACTCTTAGTTTTATACAAAATAAAATCATCAATAATATAAAATCTCTTTTCCTTTGCAATATCGTATAACTTTTGTGCGCCAACAAAACCAAAAACAAAATATCCCACTATAAAACCAAATAATACTGAAAACATACCTAAACCAAACTCATAAGCATAAGCAGTATAAGTAACAAACCAAGTAGCAGAAACAGCGCCCGCAAACTTTGAAAAACTCAAAGAAAACCAACTCCTATTTCTTCCTGCAATCATAAAATCTTCTTCATTTTGCTTTTTAGAGATATAATATGCAAACAACATTATTCCTAGCATATAAACGCCAAGCAACACATAATTCAAATATTCCATTGTACAAAACACTAATAAAAAAACCTATATAAACTGATGTGTGGGGATTTCCACACATAAAGAAAGATTTATTAATAAAAAAATCTTAGTTAACAATTAACATATGACAATTATTAAAGACAATCTTGAAGAAATGTTAAGTAAATTTGGTTTAAGTAGAATGGAAAGCAAAGTATACATTACATTACTAAAACTAAAAGAGGCCAGCGTAATTCAAATAGCCAAAGTAACACAAGTTCACAGAAGAAGTATTTATGATAATTTAAATCTTTTAATAAGAAAAGGTTTGGTTAATTTCAAAATAAAAGGAAAAACAAAATATTATGAAGCTCAAAATCCCAAAAATTTAAAAATTTTAGTAGAAGAAAAAAATAAAATCCTTGATGAAATTATGCCCGACCTAAATACTTTTTATTCCTCAGATGAAAAGAAACCAAAAATTAAAATTTATTCTGGAGAAAATGCAGGAATGTCTCTTCTTGAAGAAGTAATCAAAGAAAAAGGAGAAAAATATTGGATAGGAGGGGGTACAATTTTCTTTGATAGAATGGCATATTCTAGAAAATTTATTGAAGAAAAAGTTAAAGAAATGGACTATAAAGCAGTCCAACCCAAATATTTTTTAAATAAAATAACAAAATATACAAAATCAAAAAACGTAAGAATACTGCCTAAAGAATTCAAATCAAATCAAGGGATTATGTTATTTGGAAATAAAGTCGGCATAGGAATAATTCAAGAAACAGATATCACAATTATAGTTATTGAAAGTAAAGAATCTTTTGAAGCTTTTAAAAAATACTTCAATGTACTTTGGAATCTAGGTAAAAAAATTACTCAAAAAGATATAAAAGAATCACAAAAAGAACTTTAACTTAACTTCTTTTTCCAAAATAAAAACCACAAAAATTTATATACTTGATACGCCCAGGAAAAATAGAATCATGCTAAACACAAATTTAAATCCAGATGAAATATACGAAAATCTAATGTATAACATAGAAATTGCAATGTACTTAAACCAAATAAAAAAATATCACTACGAAACATATCAACATTGCTTAAGGGTGGGAATGTATACAATAAAAATAGCAATAGCCTCAGGTTTAAGCGAAGAAGAAACATACCTTGCAGGAAAGGCTGGACTGCTTCACGACATAGGGAAACTCAAAATAGAAAAAGAGATACTTGATAAAACAACAAACCTAACAGAATTTGAAAGAAACGAAATAGAAAAACATGCAAGATACAGCTACGAACTTCTCGAAAACTTCTCAAATGAAAAAATAGGGAAAATTGTTGTAATGCATCATGAATTCGATTCAGACCATTCATACCCAAGAGACGTTTCAAAAAACAACCTGCACAGAATAGACCTGGAAAATGGAGACATACTTAAAATCGCAGAAATAGTAGCGGTAGCTGATGTTTTCGATGCACTCACAAGCCAAAGAAATTACAAAGAAGAATTCTCAGAAGACAAAGTGAAAAACATAATGTTCAATCAAAATTTCTTTTGGAGTGAAAGTATATTAAACACACTTTTCAAACTATAAAAAATAAAACAAAATGAGCCAAGCCGGATTTGAACCGGCGATCTCCGCCAAGTCAGGGCGACGTCATAGCCTCTAGACCATTGGCTCATAAAAAATACAATTCATATAAAAATAAAATAAATCATACTATTAATAAAACTTACTCAAAACTTGCCTTTCCAAAGCCGATAATACTTGCCTGGCAAATTAAAAATCATTTTATAAAAAGGTTTCATATCATTCTTATCATAAACACCATAAACCTTCCATTTCGATTTATAAGGCCGTTTATAATCTTTCCAAGTAAAATTTTCTTCAGATTTTCTAAACAAATAATTAACTAGCTCAGAATAAAGCTCAATATAATAAACTCCCTTCCGGTATGGTTTTAAATCAAATTCTTTCTCATTCAAAACAAAACTTCTATACAAAATATCCAAAGCGTTAAGACCAGAATAAGTTTGTAAAATAATAGGTCTAATAGTCCTGCAATTAACTTCAATTAATTTATAAACGCCATCTCGTGGGTCTTTTTTATATTGTATCCCTGCAAACCCGTAAAATCCAACTTCCTCTAAAATCTTTTTAGAATAATTGGCAACCAAAGAATCAACATCTATACTTTTAGCAACTCGAGACACACCATAATTAGGTGGAGTCTGACGAATAGTATTGTGCATAAAATCCACAATAAACCTTCCATCTTTAGAATAAATCAATGAATACGTGTACATGCAAGAATCATTCCCGGGGATGTACTCAGTAATCATCACTTCAATCTTATGCTTAAAACAAAGCTCAAACTTTTCCTTTAACTCCTTAAAACTATTCACCACAAAAAGTTTCTTGTTAAAAATCCTAACCATTTTATGGCTCAAAACTGGCTTCACAATAACAGGAAAAGTAATTTTTCCGCAACACAAATCCAAATTTTTAACACATTTTGGATAATAAGTTTTGGGATGTGGGACTCCTAATTTCTCACAAAGTTTGTATGTCTTCTTCTTCTCCAAAAAATTGCTTGTAACATTGTAAGGCGGGGTAAACAACACATAATGCTTAGACAAAACATCATGATACACAGACAAAATCTTCAAAAATTCATCATTTGTAGCAACAAGCATAGCACCTTTTAAACCTTTTTTCTCTGCCTGATAAACCAAAAAATCTATGCATTTCTTAGAATTTTTATCCAAATCTTTCACAAACAAACTTCTAAAAACATACTTGGAAACATAAGCAAAATCATTCACATTGGAATAAAAAACCTCAATCCTATAACCTTTCACAATGCCAAAAGACCTGATAACTCCAAGTGCATGAACTCCTGCTCCCAAAACTACAACTTTCTTCAATGTAATCTCTTATTGGATTTTCAGATTAATAAACATTACTAAAAAATCACAAATGAATCCTCTTACTTATCTCGGATTTAATCTTATCAGGATTTTTAACATTTTTCAATACCAAGCTTTTTCTGCTTCCATTATCATAATCATCATTAGCAGTATGAACAATCACATCCCCAACTCCGCAAATCACATCCCAAATATCCTTTTTAACCTGAATATCAGTAATGCTAGAATAATTTATAGAGTGATTATCTTCTCTAAAGAATTTATATCTATGTTCTAAATAATGAGCATAAAACCTAAATTCTGTTGCCTTCACATCAATAACATCTTTTAAAATTATAAAAAAAGAAATAATAATTGTCAAAAAAACAAAAAACAAAATCACTTCATAATTATTGTACCCTACATTAAAAAAATTATCAACAAGCCAATAAATCATATACAAAAACACAAAAAAACCAGAATTCCAAAACACATGCTTCAAAAATTTAGGAAGCAAAGTATTAATTACATGAGGTTTTAAAATAATTACATCCTTAGAAGTTTCCATAACTAAAACAAAACTTTATCATTTAAATACTTTAGTTTTCACAAAATAAGATTAAAAATCAACCAAACTTCTTCTTCCAAAGTACGTAAGCAAGCTGACCATAACTAATCCCTCCATCACCGCAAGGAACCTTATCATGAATCTTAACTCCATTAGAAACCATAAAAGAAGTAAAAATAGAATTATAACTGACTCCTCCACTAAAACAAACAGGAACATCTAAACTTTTCTCCTTCTTATACCTCAAAGCAATCTCATGCAAACCTTTCGCCAAATAAACATGTACAAATCGTCCCAAATCAGAAGAAGAAATTTTACCCAAATTATCATATACAAACTTGAACAAAGGAGTAGTTAACAAAACATACTCTCCATCTACAAATTCAATTTTCGGTTCAATAAACATCTTAACTTTATCCTTAGAAGAATTACTCTCAAGTATTTGAGAACATCTTCCTTCATAATAATTTACTCCATCACTAAAACCCAGAAGTACACTAAACGCATCCAAAACTCTACCGCAACTAGAAGTTAAAACATTATTAAATTCTTGCTTAGCTTGTTTAACATAAACATCAATTTTCTTCTCATCAAAAATACTAAAAAAATCCCTAACCTCCCTTTCATCCAAAAAACTAAGCAAAATCCCAACTAAAAATCTTATAGGCTCTTTATTAGAAACATCTCCTCCAATTAAATTTAGATATTCAAGCCGACCAATTCTAACATCATTATGAAAAACCTCTCCGCCCCAAACACAATCATCTAAACCAAGTCCCGATCCATCACAAACAATAGTGATGAAATCTTTCAAATTGTGCTCCATAGCAACCCCAAAACCATGTGCAACATGATGCTGAACCAAATCAAATTCGCATTCCTTCTTATCCTTCACAAAATCTTTAGCAAACTTAGTAACATTAAAATTCAAATTCATATCAGAAACAACACTTTTCAAATCAGCATCAACCAAATCAAGCATATTGTTCAAACTCTTTCTGAAAACATCCATTACTTCCAAATTATAAGTATTTCCAATATGGTTGGAAACAAAGATATTCTCACCATTCTTAACACAAAAAACACTCTTTAATTCACTTCCAAAACAAGCTAAATCAAAATCAGAAACCATGTAATTAGAAGGAACCTTCAACCTCTCTACAGAATAACCTCTTGCCTTCCGAACAATCAAACTATTCTCTCCAACAACTTTCAAAACAGAATCATCTACAAAATTAACAATATCTCGATTATAATCAAGTACAAACTCAACAAATTGTTCTTCTCTCTCCAAAGTAATAGGAAGTCCTGGCATGTTAGAAGAGGTAAAAACAACAGGCTCATCCAAATACTTAAAAAGCAAATAATGAAGTCCAGTATAAGGAAGCATGAAACCCAGACTTGAAAGCTCACTCACATGCAAAAAAGAATTTTTATCCTTCTTCTCCAAAAGAACAATAGGCTTTCTAAAACTTTCCAATTCTTTTTTTTCTTTATCACTAACTTCAACATAATCTTTAACCATTCCAATATCTTTTCCCATCAAAGCAAAAGGTTTATGCTCACGTTTCAAAATTCTCTTCAAACGAGCAACAACATCCTCAGAAGTATTACAAACAATATGAAAACCACCAACTCCTTTAATTGCAACAATTTCAGCAGATTTAATCAAATCAACGACCCCTTTTACAGGATTAACAGATTCAACCTTTTTATATTTAGAATCAGAACAACTGCAAGTAAGTTTGTAAAAACTAAGTTCAGGGCCACACTTTGAACACGCAATGGTTTGCGCATGAAAACGTTTATTAAAACTATCCTTAAACTCCTTCAAGCAATCATTACACAATTTAAAATCCTTAAGGGAGGTATTTTTCCTATCATAAGGCAAGCTCTCCATAATGCTATATCTCGGCCCACAATTCACACAACTAATAAAAAAATAACCTTCCCTCAAATTTCCTTCTTCAAACAATTCACGAGCACATTCATCACAAACACTCAAATCTGCAGGAATATTAATCTCGCTAGAACCCTTGCATTTAGCACTCTTTTCAATAAAAAACCTATCATATATTTTTTCCAAAACAACCTTGTTAACTTCAACTTTATCAATAATAGAATTGACTGGCAAGTTTTCATCTAAAATTTTCAAAAATACCTCTTTATTATCAACAACAACTCTAACACCATAAGAAGTATTCTGAACAAAACCTTTAAGATTCTTAGAACTAGCAAAATTAAAAACAAATGGTCTAAAACCTACTCCTTGTAAAATCCCAAAAAGCTTTATTTCATACATTAATATATTACAAAATCCAACTTTTATAAATATTAAGATTTAGAAATAAAATAAAAAATAATTAAAAACCAAAATTTTTAAGTAAACTCTTCAAAAAGCTATTCTCTTTCTCTAATTCTTCAATTCTTCTTCTATATTGGCCACTATGAACTCTTCTAGCTAAATGATGATATTGTCTGCTGGAGTCAGACTTAGGCTTTAAATGAATAATCGGCTTCTTCTTATACAAAGCCATCCTCATAGCCTTGTCATCAGCAATAACTGAAGTAATAGGTGTTTCAAGCAAACCTTCAATAGCTCTAAACCCTAAATCAAAATTATCTTTTCTAACTCTATTTAAAACAACACCTTTCACAGGAATACCAATCTCTTTTGCAAGAGTCACAATTTTAAAAGCATCAGTTACAGCAGGAAGCTCAGGATTAGTTACAACTAAAATCTCATCTGCATTCTTTAATACTGAAATAGACTCATTACCAAGACCTGCAGCACTATCAACAATCACATAATCAGAAATCTCTTTCAAATCCATAAAAATTTTTCTAAGTTTTCTAGAGTTAATTTCAGAAAAACTTCTAATAGACAAACTTCCAGGAACAAGCTTAAAACCAAGAGGATGCAAATAAATCGCATCAGTCACACCTGCTTCACCACTTAATACATCATTCAAAGTAACTGGAAACTTAGTCAAACCCAAATGCAAACCAACATTTGGAGTAGTCAGATTTCCATCCACCAAAATAACATTCTTACCTTGCTTAACAAGCGCAGTAGCCAAATTAACACTTGTTGTTGTCTTACCAACACCACCTTTTCCAGAAGATATAACAATTAGCTTTCCCATTTTAATAATAATATAAAACAAATATATTAAATTAACTTATAACTACATTAAAGTTATGAAGCAATCTGAAGTGAGCTCAAACCTCCTACTATCTCCTTTAAATGATTATAATATTCAAGTAATTTCATCATATTAATAATATACTCTTCTCCATCAACATAAGAAACCATGCACAAATTTTTTCTATACTGGCCAATACTCTCAAATTCAGTCATAAGCAATCTCTTAAGTAAAAAATAATCTGACAAATCAATCTCCATCCCATGATTCATAAATCCAGTTTTCAAAACTTGAATTTTATCAGTTACCATATGTTTTTCTTCTTCATTAACAAAAATATTATATGAAACGCCAAAAAACATCTCATAACCAGTAACAATAGTTTCAACTACTTTTCTCAACATCTCAGTTGTCCTTGTAAATTTGCATGAAACATAAATCATGTGTTCAATTGAATTCAAATGCCTTTTCAACTCCCTTACATTATCTACTATATTATCCATCTTTTTCTTATTCTTCACTTAACTCAACAATTGCCTGTGCAATGTCCCCTTTAACTCTTTCAAGCACCTCTTTAGCTTTTGCTTTAGAAACTCCTGCTTGCTCACTAACCATATCAATATCTTCTTGAGATATCTTAACATTAACTTCTACTTCTTCTAACCTGTAACTGCCACCAATTTGAAATGTTTCCTCTCCTCTCATTTTAATTTTTTGAACTGAAGGACTATCAAACACATATTGCTTGCTCGCAGTCTTAATAATAACTTGACTAGCATCAAGATCTTCCTGAGACATTCCCATCTGTCTCATCATCTGTTTTAATTGTCTTGGATCTACTCCCGGAATCACTCTTTAAAACCTCCTAAACCGAATGCGAAATTCAACATGAAATTTTTTTGATATCTTAACTCACTCATTTTTATCATTAACAATTTAGAAAGGTTTCTGATTAAACAAAATCCAAATAAAAAACACTACAGCTAGTGAAAAATAAACCACAACTTTAGGTCCAAAATCAAATTTGGTCTTATAAGAACTTGAAACGCCACCAATCAAACCACCTTGACCGGAAGGAAGACTAATGCCAGTACGCTTTGCCATCTAACATATACTAATACAATCTAATATATAAACGTTTCGTGTAATCTGCAAAAAAAACTAAGAACTTTTAAGAAAAATTTATAAAATACAGACCATTAGCTATTCAAATGTCAAATTTCGCAAAGTCCCAGAAACCTTAACAAT
>JBFHXM010000019.1:0-14445 GCA_041598975.1 Candidatus Woesearchaeota archaeon
AGATAATTTAAATAAGAAAAATTATTGGTTTTTAGTTATTTTTTTCTTTTGATTAGTTTCCAGATTAGATATAGGACTATTATTGTCGTTGCTCCTGCTAGGAACCAGAAGTAGTTGCTTTGCAGGATTGTTTGCGTTAGTGTTGTTTGGGTTGTTGCAATTGGGGCAGCTTCAAATGCTACTGTTTCTGCAGCATCCATTCCTTTGTTTGTTGTTTCTCGTAGCATGTCTGCACTTTTTGCCATTGCAAATGTGGTAGTTGTTTGGAATTTGTTGTAAGTGTATATTAGGGAAGTTCCAAGTATTGTAATTAGGAATGCAGGCAGAATATCTTTTATTTTTTCGAAGATGTTCTCTTTTTTTTCGTTTTGCGGGGCGATTATTATGTATTTTTGGGCTAGTTTGTAGTACCGGATTTCTTTTCCTTTTTCGCTTAGTCTGTAGTTTTCCCATACAACAAGTCCTGCTTTTTGAAGTTGTTTTAGGTTGTAATGAACTGTGGGCAGAGGGATGTTTAGTTGTTCTGCGATGTTTGTTTGTGTGTCTTCTTTTTTAGTTAGGTAGTTTAGAATTTCCTTGCATGATTCATTGTTTACTATGTTTGCGATGTCTTTTGCTTTTTCGTCGTCAAGGGAGAGAAGCAGAAAGTTGTTATTGTTTTCGTTTTTCATATCTTAGTTAAGTTTTGTTTATATAAATAGCTTTGCAATACTTTTATCTTGTTTAAAGTTATGTTATTTTTGTGTTGTTTTTGTTTGATTTATTTTTGTTTGATTTGTTGTTGGTTAGTTTGTATATTCCATATTGTATTGCTTGTGTCGGCATTGCTATTAGAAAAAATACTATTATTGGCCATAGGTGGGAGTAACTTTCAAATGTTAGTTCTGTGAAGCCACATATCTCCTGGACGCAGTTTACATTGTTTCCCGGGAGCGTATATGTGAGGGTTCCCGAGTATAGGAACATGATGTATAGCAGAGAGTAGAATGCAACTAGGAGGTTTGGCTTTTTTTTGTATGTGTAGTATAGTGCGAGATTTGTGGAGAACATATGGATTCCTATTGGAAGTAGTACCCAGAGCCCGTTTGGGTTATCAAATACGTACGCTGTCATTTTGAATATGTGTGTGTTGAAGAATATTCTGCCTAGAAAATCGAGCGTCCAAGCAAATTGCCCGAGAAATCCTACATTTATAAGGCCTTTTATAATGTCTCTTTTTCCCAGGAAGAAGCCGAATGCGAAGAATAAAGGAGTGTGATTGCAAAACCAAAAGAACACGTCGTACCGGTCTGCTTTGTAGTTACCAAGGAACACGAAGAATTGAAGTACTAGGAAGAAAAAACCTAATAGAATGTATTGGTTTTTTTCATATGATAGCCATTTTTTGATTTGCTTTTGATTTTGTTTGATTAGGCTCTTCAGATTTTTGTTCATATTATTTTTTGATTTTGTTTGTTTTTAAAGTTATGTTAGAGTTTGTTTTTACTTTTTTTTTATTATACAAAGTATTTTAAATGTTTAGTTTGTGTAATTTTCATGGATACAGTTCAAAAGTCGATGTTTGCAATTTCGTATTTTATTAAGGTGACACTTGTAATTGCTATTGGAGGTTCTATTTTTACTCAGCAATGGACTACTTTGTTTTTGGCATCACTTACATTTTTTTTGACATTTTTGCCAGCAATTATTGGCAAGAATTACAAGATTTTTCTTCCTTTGGAATTGGAGTTTTTGGTTTTGATATTTATTTATGCGACTTTGTTTTTGGGGGAGATTAAGGAGTATTACTTGATTTACTGGTGGTGGGATGTGCTTTTGCATACGCTTTCTGGTTTTATTTTGGCTTTGATAGGGTTTTTTATTGTTTTTATTTTAAATCAAGATTCGAAGGTTAATTTGCATATGGGGGCAGGTTTTGTTGCTTTGTTTTCTTTTACTTTTGCTTTGTCTATAGGTGCAGTTTGGGAGATTTTCGAGTTTTGCATGGATATGTTTTTTGGTTTGAATATGCAGAAGTCGGGGATTGTGGATACTATGACAGATTTGATTGTAGATAGCATAGGCGCGATTATTGTTTCTATTGGAGGGTATTTTTATGTGAAGAAGGTGAAGATTCCACTTGTTTCTCTTTTGATAGAGAGGTTCACGCACAAGAACCCGCATTTGTTCAAGCGAAGGGGCAGAAAGAAGAAGTTGGAGAAATAATTTAATCTAATTCTTCTGGAACTAAATTTAGTTCTTCGTAAAGTGCTTCAGTAGGTAATGCTGGTCTTTTTTCTAATATTCCAGTTACTTTTGGGGTTATGTCTTCTATTTGTCTTTGATATTTTTCTAAACCTAAGTAATATCGTAATGCTTTGTTTCTAAATCCGAAATGTCTTGTTTTTCCACCTTTTACAAAATAATTGTCTTGTTTATCATTCCATCTTTTACTTATGATTATTCTGTCTGGGTCGTCCTGTGAGATTATTGTGTTTTCTGGTATTGAATTTTTTTTGTTTATTGCCTCGTTGAATATAAATCCTAAATATTCTCTGTCAAGATTGATTTTTAGTATTCTCTCTTGTCTTTCTTTTCTTCCCCAATCTGATCTCCATAATGTCCATAAAAGGGATGTTTTTCCCCAGGTCATTCTATCTAGATTTAATTCATCTGTAAATGAGATTAATTTATCTTCTAAAGGTTGAACTAATCTTTCTGGTACTGCAATGAAAGTTGCATATGTGTCTGATTTGTCATCGTTTCTTAATATTTTGATTTTTGGTTCGTATTTTGTATTTGGAAGGCTGCTTTGTTCCATATCAAAAACTTCTACAGATATTATTCTGTTGTTTATCCATCTTAAAAATTCTGGAGGGATGCCGTAACCCCCTCTGGGTCCTTTTGCAATTTCACCTTCTTGTCTATATGTTGCCAAGGCATCCAAAGTTCCATCATCCACTCTCATTACGGCACAGTATTTGTAGTCTTCAGGTTTGAATCCATTTGGTTTGTATACTTGAACATATTTTTTACTTTTAGAAACCCATTTATCCTTATCACTTCTATTTGGAACTCCAAAAATTGAAATAGGAATGTTTCCTTCAACTAATCCTTGTTCTATGGACATAGCTTCTGCTTCAGTTCTGTTACATCTCCTGTATAGAATCTCCATTATAATATATATTGTTTAATAATTCTTTATTTATAAAGTTAACTTATATTTGTCACTTAGTAGTGAAAATATGTTCAGTTGTGTTTATTTTAAACCCTATCCTTTATAAAGCATCGATTATTTTCTTATAAATAGGTTTTATTTTAATAGATTTGAGGTGATTTTTATGGCATATTTGAGACAACCAATTATATCTGTTCTGGGTCATGTGGACCATGGTAAAACATCACTTCTTGATTTTATTCGAAAGAGTAGGATGATTTCCAAGGAAGCAGGAGGTATTACTCAGCATATTGGAGCTACAGAGGTGCCAAAAGAGGATGTTTTGAAGATTGTCAAAGGAGTTATTCCAAAGGAGGCTGTGAAGATACCCGGGCTTCTTTTTATTGACACTCCTGGCCATAAAGCTTTTACTTCGCTTAGGAAGAGGGGTGGAAGTATTAGTGATATTGGTATTTTGATTGTTGATATTAATGAGGGTTTCATGCCTCAGACTATTGAAGCTATTGAGATTTTGAAGTCTATGAAGACGCCTTTTATTGTGGCTGCAAACAAAGTTGACAATATTCCTGGATGGAAATCTAATCCTAATATGAAGCTTGTTCAAAGTATTAATTCTCAAAAGCAGGAGGTTGTGTATAGGATTGAAGAGAAGGTTTATGAGCTTGTTGGTAAGATTAATGAGTTTGGTTATGATTGTGATAGGTATGACAGAGTTGATGATTTTACAAAAAAGATTGCAATTGTGCCAATTAGTGCGAAAACTGGCGAAGGAGTGACTGAGCTTATTACTACTCTTGTTGGTCTTACTCAGAAGTATATGGAGAAGAAGCTTACAATTGAGAACGAGAATATTTCCAAGGGAGTTATTTTGGAGGTTAAGGATTATCCTGGGCTTGGTAAAACTATTGATGTAATTTTGTATGATGGTGTTATAAAGACTGAGGATATTGTTCTTGCACTTGATATTGATGCTGTCCAAAGGTCTAGGTTGAAGTCTATTTTAAAACCTAATGAGATGGCAGAGATTAGAGATTCTTCTACTAAATTTAATGTTTTGAAGGAAACTCATGCTGCAGCAGGTATCAAGCTTGCTTGTCCTGATTTTGAAGATATCAAAGCAGGGATGCCCATAATCACACTTAGGAAGGATGCAAAGCAGGATGAAGTAGATAAGTATGTTGCTGAACTTGAAAGGGAGAAGGCAGAGATTACAATTTCAAATTCTAATGAGGGCGTTCTTGTTAAAGCAGATACTCTGGGAAGTTTGGAGGCATTGTCTCATATTTTAAATGAGCATGACATTCCACTTAGACGGGCTCAGATAGGTAAGATTACAAAAAAAGATATTATTGATGTTGGTGCTGATTTGGAGAAGAACCCTAAGAATGCGCTTCTTTTGAATTTTTCCCAGAAAATTGATGGCGACATCATTACAATGGCAAAGGAGTATGGTGTGACTATTGTTTCTAATGATATTATTTACAAGCTTATTGAAGATGCACAAATCTGGATTGAGGACAAAGACAGGGAGTTGAAGAGGAAAATTTTGGAGTCTTTAACGATGCCTTTCAAAGTTAAAATCTTGCAAAATTGCATATTTAGGGCATCAAGTCCTGCGGTTGTTGGTGTAGAGGTTCAAGGAGGGACTTTGAGGACTAATGCCTCGCTTGTTACAGAGTATGGAAAGAAGGTTGGAAAGGTTAAAAGTATCAAGGATAAGGATGAGTATTTGAAGGAGTTGAAACTTGGCGCGAGTGCAGCAATTAGTGTTGATGACATGATTATAGGCAGGCATGCTCAAGAAGATAGTGTACTTTATTCTTTTATGGGTGAGAGTAATTTTAGGGAGCTTAAAAAGCATGTAGATTTGCTTTCCAAGGATGAGGTTAATTGCTTGAAGGAGATTGCAGATGTTATGCGTAAAGAAAATAGTTTATGGGGCTTGTAATTGTTTATTTTGCTTATTTCTTCGTTGCAAACTGGATGGATGTAGCGCTGCTATTGACAATTAAAAATTCTCAAAAAATTATTTTTCGTAAACTCAAAAGAATTTACTATCCACCATTTGGCGCCTTGAACTAATCAAAATACCCTAATTGCAAATTTGTGGTTTGAAAAACGGATGTGTTGTGTAAGAAAGATTTGTTTTTTGATGTTTCTTTTTGGAGTTATTAGTTAGGTTTTTAAATTCTGAGATTGATTTATTATGTACATGAAGAAAGTATTATTGATTATTGGATTGGTGTTGTCTTTGGTTTTGTTTAGTGGATGTGGTGCGGACAAAATTTCGGATATTAAAAGTGAGGATTATATTGGGAAAGAAGTTGTTGTAAAAGGAATAGTTACTGATAGTTTCAAGCTTTTTGGCTTTTCGGGTTATATTGTTGAGGATAAAACTGATAATATCGGTGTTGCTGCTGAAAGGTTGCCTGCAAAAGGTGATAAAGTTACAGTTAAAGGCACTTTGATGAAAGATACTGTTCTTGGCTATTATATTAAAGCTGAGGAATAATTTTTTTATTTTTTCTCAACTATTTTTAGGTTTAAATCTTGTTTTGATGCGAAATAACTTCTTATTTTAAATAGTAGTATGTATAAATAGTATCTTTCTTTTTGTTTGTAGGAAAAATAATCGTATTCCTTATCGAAGACATCGATAGCAAATCCTTTTTTTAATGTTTTTCCTAATTCTGCATTGATATCATAAAATTTTACTTTTTTTGCCAGTTCTTCAAATATTTTTGCTATTTTTGAAAATTCTCCCCTTTCAATTTTTCTTGAGATTAGGTTTGTATAATCGCTTATGTTAATTTTTTCGATGAAATATTCCTCGTTACTATTATTTATTAATTCGAGAAGTTCGTATGTTGCTTGGATTGTTGGTTTGTATAAGAATTTAAGTAATAGTTCTCTGATTGTTCTAGCCATAATTGTTTATTGTATTAAAAGTTTATAAGTTTTTAGATTTGGATAAGAATTAATGTAAATTAAGGATTTTTGTTTTTATTTATTCTTTAAGAACTACTCCTTTGCACCTTTTCTTTAACGTTCCTTTTCAAGTCACTAAGAAAAGCATGCGTCAAAAGAATTCAACTCAAAGAGTTGTTTAATTTAGATTAAAAATAAGTAATAAAATTAGGATTTTATTCTTTAAGAACTACTTCTTTTAAGATTTTTTCTTTTAGAGCTGAGTGGCTCATGTATCCACCAAATGGTCTTGCTACTGTTTTTTCTGATTTACTTAATTTACTGAATTTTTTGTTAGTCATTCTAGGAATGCCTCTAAGTGGCTTTTTAGTCACAGCACACTTAGCAATTGATCTGTTTTCTTGTACATAGTGAGTAGTTGTACCTTTTACAGTTTTAACTTTAACTCTTCTAAGTCTTCTACTTTTTAAAAATCCTGAAACCATATTTAAAAAGAACTCGATTTGATTTATATATTTTACGAAATTTTAGTTGATTTTATTGGTTAATTTCTATCTATAAATAACAACAAAAGTATATATACGGTTTTTCTGGTTATATTTTAAGTATGAATGTGAAGAATTTGGAGTTGAAAGCGAAACAAATTAGATTAGATATAGTTGATATGCTTTATAATGCTGGTTCTGGCCACCCTGCTGGGGCTTTGGGGCTTGCGGATATTTTTACTGTTCTTTATTTTGATGTTTTGAAGCATGATTCTAAGAAACCAAATTGGAAGGATAGGGATTATGTTATTCTTTCTAATGGGCATGTTTGTCCTGTTTTGTATGCGATTCTTGCTAATTGCGGGTATTTTCCAAGGAAAAAGCTTCAAACTTTGAGGAAGCTTGGTTCACCTTTGCAAGGACATCCGCATAATCTTGCTTTGCCAGGGATAGAAAATTCCTCGGGTCCTTTGGGACAAGGTATTTCCCAGGCAGTCGGGCTTGCGGCAGTTTTGAAACGAGACAAGAAAAAGAATCATGTTTATTGTTTTGTTGGAGATGGTGAGCTCGAGGAAGGCCAGGTCTGGGGGGCTCTTCTTTTTGCAGCTAAGGAGAAGCTTGATAATTTAGTTGTTATAGTTGATAAGAATAATATTCAGATTGATGGGAATATACAGGATGTAAGTTCACTTGAGCCTTTGAACAGGAAGTTTAATGCATTTAATTTTAAGACTATAAGTTTTGATGGTAATAGTATTGTTCAAATCAAGCATGCTTTCAAACATGCAAAAAATATTAAAGCCGCTCCAGTTTGTCTGATTGCAAATACTGTTTCTGGGAAAGGTGTTTCATTCATGGAAAAGGATTTTGTGTGGCATGGAAAGACTATTGATAAGGAGCATTATGAGCTTGCAATTAAGGATTTAAACAATTAGTTAAGTTTATATATTTTTATATATTAGAGAATTATATGAAAATTTCTAGAATGGGTTTGGAACTTGCTTTGCTTGGAACTTTATCTGTAGGTGCGGCAGGAGCAATAGTGCCTAACTCATTTACTGCTTTTTGTACAGTTATTGATGTTTATACGCAACCTTCTGAAGTTTTTAAAGAGAATTTTGTAAATGAAGTTCATAATGACTGTTCTGAGTCTTTGTTTTATAAAAAATTATTTTTGGGTGATTTTGGTAAAGAGTTAGTATCTGTATGGTACCTCAACAGGGACTGATTCTTGTGTTCTGTTGCTGTCACTAACATATGTATTTTCATTTTGTTTTCCTTGGAGTGATTTTAGATAACAAGCAGTACTTGTAAAATCTTTTTCAGTTCTTATTATTCCTTTTCTAATCATACTGATTAATACAGGTATTTCTTTGTATACAATACAAGTAGTATTTCCTGCACCTTCTAATGTTTGTTGCAATCCTATTAAATATGCAATTGTCTCTTCTGGTTTTCTTTCGTTAAAATTTATTACTGGCAATAAGTCAGGAATCATTTCTAAACAAACGGGAATCCCAATTGTTTCTACGCCTTGTTGTTCTAGTTCAAATGCTCTTCCATTGAATAGACCATCTTCTAATCTCTCTCTAATTAAATTAATTTTTTTTTGTGTCATTATAAATCACCCTTATAATAAACTTATTTGTGCGGAACATTATATAAAAGTAATCTGGATTATTTTGAAATTTACCGGAATAAGGTGGAATTAATGTTTGAATTTGTCATTTCCCGAAAAATGCATTTAGGTCTTTTTGTTTCTCTTTTTCTTCTCCAAATACACCCTCAATTCTTTGGTTTACAAGTTCGATACTTTCTACAATGTATGGATCGACATTGTATTTTTCTATTATTTGAAAACTTGGATTTATGTATTTTTTTATTGAACCTTCATGTATTGTAAAGTTTACTGAAGCGTTTCCACAGTTTGTGCATTTTCCAACTAATGGCGGCCTTCTGAATTTGGTGTTGCAGTTTGTGCACCGGAATGTTTGCATAGAGAATTTTCTTAGGTTACCTTTGATGTCTTTCATGAAGTGCTTGTCGATTACAAATGTACCTACTTTATCTTGGTCTACGGCTCTAAGTTTTTCTCCTAATCCTAGTTGGAGGTCGAGTTTTTCTGTCATTGATGGTACGCTTTTGTATGATGAGCAAAGTATTGTGTTGTTCATGTCATCTGTTGTATGTGTGAAACCATAATTGAGGTATCTATTGTCATATTCTTCTATTTCCAGTCTTGCATCCACTTTTTCTATTTTTATTGATTTTGGAGATACATAATTTTTGTTTGCTTGGTAAAACTCGAGAGGGTAGTGATCTACTATGTCCATTCCGTGCACTTCGTCGTCAATCTGGTCAAGATACAGGTGAGAGGTTAGTACGAGGGAGACGTCCATTGTTCTACTTCCTCTTCTGTCTGGCAGATATTCTCTTGAAAAGTTTATCAGTCCGTCTACAAGGAGCATGATTCCGTTTTCGTCTCCGTCAAGGTTTCTTCTTTGTGCTGCATGCCAGACGGGGTGTGAAAAACAACCTTGTGTTTTTGAGTATCCGATTATTCTTCCTACTATTCCTGCTGAGGTGTGTGGGGCAAGTCCGATTATAAGGTGGCCGATTGTATCTTCTTTTGTTTTGAAATTGTAAAATCTTGGAAGTTTGTATAATTTTTCTAGAAGGTCGTCTACAAAGTTTCCTGTGTTTATTATGTAGTCTGATGCTAGTTCATCGCCACTTTCTATGCAGTCAGGAAGTATTACATCTTGTGGCAGGATTTCTATAGTTTGATTATCGTTTGTTAGAGGTTTGCCTTGATAGTCATGTGTGTATCCTATTTCTTTTAGTTTTTTTATGCTTGTTCCTATCTCTTTTGGTTTGAAATGCGTGAGGCCCATTTCTATCATGTCAAATCTTACTGTTCCGTCTTTGTTTACAAATACGTTGTTGAGTGCCCTTAGGAATCCTTTTGATATGTGTTCTACGGTGTGGTGTTTGTTAATGGTTGCAGTGATTCCTTTTACTGCTTTTGGGTATTGTGTAGTTTTACCTAAAATGTTTCTTAGTTGTTGATCAATTGTATTTGTGTCTAACTTTTTTTTCTCATAAAATAGGGAGGTTTCACTTTCTTTTTCAAGTGGCTTGTATGTGTATTTTTCGAAGAAGAGTTGTTTTGTTGGTTCATTGCATTTTTCACATTTATGATATATTGTTTTATGATTGCATTTTTCACAAAGAAAGGTTCTGAATTGCTCATTTATTTCGCCCACATTTTTCAATACTTCAACTATGTTTTTGCTTCTTCCTCCTTCTGTTCCTACTGGAAATAATCCGTGAGACCTAGTTTCATCATTGAATTGTTTACGCATCTTGGCTTTTTCCGGCCTTCCCATTCTTGCTCCGATATATGTTCCGGCTTTGTCCCTGATTCTTATTTTTGTGTGTTTGTTGATTATTTCAAGTGTTGTTTTTTCAAGGTTTTGTGTTGTATATTCGATTAGTTTCTTTATTTGCTTTTGGAGCTCGTTTAAGTTTGATTGGATGTTCTCTTTTTTTGTGATGTCTATTCCAAGGTTTGTTAGTAGCATTAAGGAGTTTAGCTCGTTGATAATTATTATGTTTGCCTCTTCTTCTGATTTTATTTGTTCTATTGGTTGTTTTCCTATATTGTGCTCGATTCCCAAAACTTCGTAGTATTTTTTCTCTTTTGTTTTTGGGAGAATGATTTGCTTGAGTGTGTTTTTTTCAAAGGTTGTTTTTGCTTTTTTCAGATGTTCTAGAAATGTTATGAATTCGTTTGATGAGAGTTCGTTCCAGTAGTAGATGTATTTTGGGTGAAGGTCGAGTTTGTATTTTTCTGAAATTTCTATTGCTTCTGTGAGAGTAGGAATGTTTTTAAATGGATTTTCGAGTATTTCTTGTATGTTTTTTTCAGGCTTGGTTTTTAGTAGTTTGTTGTAATCCATTTTGATTTTTTTATTTTTGATTTTTATGTTTGTTGTTTTTTGCTTTCGTATTCGCCTGCCAGAAGGTAATTTGTGAATTCGTCGATTAGTGTTTGCATTGGATAGTCGTCAGTTTTTTGCTTGAATTTTAGGAGGTAGTGAGTAGGTGTTTCTTCTATTTTTGCTTGCATGAAGTCTTCGTATGTTTGAATTGTTTTTTCTATGATTTTTTTTTGATAGAATGATTTGAGAAGCTTTATTTGGGCTTTGTTTTTTGTAGAATTTTCTGTTGTCATTTTTGTACTTAGTATTTGAAAGGAATCGGTGTTTTATATATTTTTTGAATGTAGAAGTTTTTGTGTGACTTCTGAATAGTGAATGCGAAGATATTTTAATGATTTTTTTAAGTTTTTATATATGAGTTGGGGATATAGAAGTAGTGTTACTGATTTGTTTGGCGATATCGGTAGAAATTTGCAGTCTTTTGTTACAAATGCAGAGGTTTTGTACGGGCTTTATTTTATTGCAATGTTTTTTGCGATGTTTTCAATTTTTAATGTGCTTTTGCAGAAAGTTGAGCAGTTCCATGGCAAGCCGGCAAAGGTTATTGCGTTCATGGTTACTGTTATAGGTGTTGGGTCTATTTTTTATAAGTATGGAAGTGCTTGGGAATTGATAAATGCGTTTCATGGGTTTGTGAATCTTATCTTGGTTTTGATTTTGTCTCTTGCGGTTCTTGGGGGGGCTTACTTTTTCGCTTTTCCAAAGGACGAGTCAAAACAAAGGAAACAGCTTACACAAACAGTTATCATGTCTTGGGCAGTTTATGTTGCAACTGCGATTTTAGCTCCGTCTTTTGGGAAAGCTTTTACAGTTATTACAATTAGTTCTTCTGCTTCAGGCGTTTTCATAAGTGTTGTTTCGAGTGCTAATGCTACAGGGATTTTTATTTACAAGTTTTTGACTTTTGTTAGTTCTGTGGCTTTTTTGGTTGCTTTGATTTCTACTATCATATTTGGTTTTAGCTTGTTCTCTTTTGCTAATGGAAGTGCAAATAAGGAGAATGATTTTCTTTCTGAGGATGAAAAGAGGAAGAGGAAAGATGTTGAGGATGTGAAAGGTGCTCTTTCAAGCTTGAATGAGATATTTAATGATGCTAATGGTGATTTTAATAAAAAGGTTCAGGAAGCGAATAATATGCTTCGATTGAGGGAGGTTTGAAAATGCTGGGATTTAATAGTGGAACTGGAACACCAAGCGAGTTTGCAAGGAGTGCTGCAAGGTATCTTGATCATAGTAATTCGTTTGTTGCAAAGCTTAAGAGGATGAAGACTCTTATTGATAGTGGTGTTTTTCAAAAGCTTGCTGATTTGGAGAGTAACGAGGTTTTTGGGTTGTTCGGAGGGAGTACGAAGGAGCTTGCACATAGGCTTGCTTTTGGTGGTCTTGCTGAGCTTTCAAAGAATATTGACGAGCTCATTAAAGAGGTTGAAGCTGACAACAAGGAAGTTGAGGCTTACTTGAAAAGTGTGAAGAATGATAACATTGATAATTTGAATGCGTTTAAAACCATTATTCAAAGTTACAACCAGAAACAGGCAAGACATTGGAGCACAATTAATAGTTATGTTACAGCTTCAAACAGGGTAAGGCAGGAGATTATTGGCATTGAGGAAGTTGGTCTTCAAAAGACTGCAGAGAATTACACAAAAGTTTACCTTGAACTTGAAAAGCTTGTTGCAACTGGAAGTAATGCTGCTTATGTTTTTGACAATTTCAAGAATGTTGTTTTCTTCTTGCACAGATACATTGGTGACTTGGAGAGGTTTTATCGGGAGCACGAAGAAGCTTTCACACAGAATCTAGCACATGCAAGGGCGAAGGCTTTTGCGGACAATTTCTTTGCGGGAAGGGGCGCTTCTATTGCTTCTGGTTTAACTAGTTTGCTTGGTTCGAAAAAGGATGAGGATTATTTAGTTTTTAGTTCTGATGGTGAGTTCAAAAGCAAGGTTGACAAGTTTGCAAAGGAGCATTTAGGTAATTTGTTTGGGAACTTGTCAATTAATAAGAGCGATTATGGTGAACTTGAAGGTGAGGTGAAGATTGCAGATAAAGTTGGTGAGATATTCAAGGTTCCTAGTGATATTAAAAAATTGAAAGAAGATTATGAAATATTATTTAACAAGGTTAGTAGTATTGTAAGAAATGATGTAAAATATGTAACAATGACTATTGATCCAATTAGTAGTATTGAAAATTTTCTAATTAAAATCAAGGGTGTTAGTGAAGTTAAGACTTTTTCTGAATTTGAAAATGAATTTTTGAATGATAAGGATAAAAAACATATTGGTTATATAAAAAATGTTATTGAACAATTGTCTGATGTTGCTAATGATGAGAAAAAGAAAAAAGCTTATCTTAAGTTTATGAAGTTGCAAGTTGCTAATAATGTAATTAAAGAGAAAGAAAAATCAGGTGGAGAAGATGATGACGAGAAAATTTCTGCAAGTGCTTGGAATAATATTGAAGCAAATAAAAATGTTATTTTGGCATTTTCAGGTGGTTCTGCTGATGATAATGTTAAAATTGCTGTTGGTAATTTGATGAATGATTTGTTTGGTGGGAAAATTGAAGATAAGTTGAAAAAAGAGGATGGAAGCTGGAAGTGTTCTCAATTTAATAAGGTATTAAATTTTAAAAATAAAAATACTGGTGCATTTGAAAACCAAATTAAGTCTTTTTATGATTTTGCAGATAGTAAAAAAACTGATTTGCAAAATTATGATCTTTCTTCATGGAAGGATTTGTTGGATAGGATGTTATCTTTCTTATTTAACTAATATTATTTTAAAATGTCAGTCCCACAATTTGAAAATTTAAAGAATGTTCCTGAAAATTATATTTATTATATAGAATTATCAAAAGAAAATTTATTATTAGAACCTGATGTTGTAAATCAGTATGAGCAAGTTCAAGGATGTAGGTTGTGGGTAAATGTTAATGCGAAAGTATCTTTGAAAAAATATTCAATTTTTAAAATTCCAATCATAAAAAAAAAAGAAGGAATAATTACAAGGTTTGAATTGGGTGAAGAAGGATTTGAAGATATATTTAAATATTTTTTTAAAAATAAGGAAAATGATTCTTATTTGACTAATTTAAATAGAGTTAGTGCTGAACTTTCTAAAACTTCTGAGGAGGGTGGTATTAAGTATGAATTAAATCCTTTGTATTCATCTATGTTTAATGATTTTAAAATGGAATTTATGCAAAGGTTAGGTTATGAACTTCAACAAATACAGCAACAAGGACAGCAGATTCCTGAGGATAAATTGACCTTGTATCGTAATTTGGAGAAAATACCAGAATTGTTAAAAGTTAAAGAAGCAGTTCTTCTTTCTATGCAAGATTTTTCTCAGATTAAGTTAAATTTACCCCCTTTAAATTCTGATGAGAAAGACATTATTATTAAAAATATTGAAAAGTCTGCTTTAACAAAAGATCAGGATAAAAATATTCCTAAAGCATTAGGATTTACTGAAAAATTTTTAGTTGAAGGCGAGTTTCCTAAAAAATTAGGAGTTGTTTTGTATGGTCCACCTGGAACTGGAAAGACTACTACTATGAATGCTTTTTTTGATATTTACAAAGCTCTTGGTTGGAATTTCCATGGCCCTATTGATGTTTCTAAATTGTTGAAACCTACAGTTGGTGGTATGGCAGAACAATTGGGAGAACAAGTTTTTGAACCTGCGATTCAAAAAATACTTGCGAATGTTAAAAATGGATATAAACCTTGTTTGATATATATTGATGAAGCAACTGCCTTAGTTACAAAACCTAAAGAAAGTAATGTTTCTGATTGGTATCAAGAGGGTATTGATACTATAAAGAGATTTATTAATCCTGAGAGATATCCTGGTATTGTTTTATG
>JBFHXM010000020.1:0-14405 GCA_041598975.1 Candidatus Woesearchaeota archaeon
CAGACAGATATGGTGAAAAACCTAGAAATGTAAAAGCAAAAGTAGATGCAATATACCCTAAAGACAACTACATACTAGAACAATAATATCCTAAACAAATATTTATAAACTTTTTATTATGAAAAATAATAAGTGGTAAAGAAACATATAACAAATAAAGTTAACAATATTCTCTCCGATGCAAATCTAAAAGAAATTCTTTCAAAAAGTTCACTCTCATTTATTCTGAAAATTATGGGACTTGGATTTGGATACATTCTAACATTAATTATAAGTAACATGTATGGAGCAGAAATACTAGGTTTTTTTACATTAAGCATAACAATAATTTTCATCTTTTCAATAATGGCAAAACTGGGACTAGACACACTACTCCTGAAAATAGTCTCAAAATACAACTATAAAAACAAAATACCGATAATAAAAGATGCATATTTGAAAACACTAACTATAACTCTGCCATTGGGATTAATTTTATCCTTAATACTCTATAAGTCAGCAAATTTGATTGCAACAACCATATTTAACAACCAATCTCTAACTCCATACTTAAAAATCAGTGCATTAGGAATATTGCCTATGGCATTATTATATGTAAATTTCCAATCACTTAGAGGACTTAAAAAAACAAAAGAATTTACCTTCCTAAAAGAAGTATCACCTTTCCTTCTTACTATAGTGTTTTTTGCACTATTTTTGACAATCAGAACAAATGAAACACCAATCCAGTCATATACTTTGGGAATATTCATCTCCATGATTTTAAGTTTTATCCTTTGGTTCAAATACTCAAACATCCTGCATACAACAAAACAAGAAAAATACACAACAAAAGAACTTTTAGCAACATCCTTGCCAATGCTTTTATCAAGTTCTCTAATGCTGATACTTGGATGGATGGATACAATAATGCTTGGAATCTTCAAAACAGAAGCACAAGTAGGAATATATTCTGCTTGCATCCAACTTTCTGCAATAACAAGCCTTACACTATTTGCAATAAACTCAATAGCAGCCCCTAAATTCTCAGAGTTATACAACAACAATAAAATCGCGGAATTTGAAAAAATCATACATCAATCAACAAAGCTGATATTCTATCTTTCACTGCCAGTATTAATAATACTAATTCTTTTTGCAAATCCAATTTTAGGCATATTCGGAACCACATTCAAACAAGGAGCATCAGCACTAATAATACTTACAATCGGACAATTCATCAATGCATCTTCAGGCTCAGTAGGATTCATACTAGAGATGACGGGCAATGAAAAAACATTTCAAAGAATAATATTTGGTGGAACAATAATAAATATACTTCTAAACCTATTATTAATCCCCAAATATGGAATAGTAGGTGCAGCAATTGCAACCTCTCTTAGTATGGCATTTTGGAATCTGACATCTGTTTACATCATAAAAAAGAAATACAACATACTCACAATATACTACCCCTTCAAAAAATAAAACAAAAATCAAAACAAAACCCTAAACTTTATCATAGCCCCAAAGCTTAACCAAATCCTTATCAACCAAACCTTCCTTGTTGACATACTTGTTAAATGCAACTACTTCAGACTTAAACTCCTTCATAAGCTTATTTCTAAACTCAATAGAAAGTGGCTTTCTTTTTTCATGTTTGAAAAACAACTTGAAAACAAGCTTCTTCAAACTTACATGAACCTTAGCAGGCAAAACCTTCCTTGAAAAACCTGCAACAGAAGGACTTCTAAAAATGGAATACAAAAAACCAAACCTAACTTTCTTGTTAGGATTAACTTTCTTAAAACTCAAGTCAACACCACTAGAATCAACTCCCAAAAAATCCAGAATTTCCAAATAAACTTTTTTATTATCCTTTACAAAATCTTCAAAAACAATCACCTTAATATTCTTCTTATCAAACAACTTAACATACCTTTTAATCTGTTCCAAATACTTAATCCTTTCACGATAAAAGTATATTGAAGGCGACCATGCCCTCTTTGGAACCCGCAAACCTTTCCTCCTATCCTTCTCCAAACTCAAAGCTTCTTCAAAATCCTTAACATCCTCTGTAGTCTCACTAACATACTGGCTATGAAGCGAATATAGAAAACTAACTGGCTCCCTGAAAACAACCAAAATTTTTCCATTTTTATTAAAAGTGTGAATGTTCTCAGCAGCACTAGACGAATAAATGTAGGAAGTAGAAGCCTCGCCAACAATCTTTCTATCCAAATCAGAAAAAATCTTCAAATAATCCTTAACCTTTCGAATTTGAAAATAAACTTTTTTGCCATGAAACTTATCACTTTCCTTATGCAAGTCAGTGGAAAAAAAATTTGGCTCTTTTTCAAAAGACATGCAAATATCCTTATGTTTGTCTAAGAAAGAATGAAGTGCGCTTGTTCCAGACTTTGCTTGTCCCACAATAAACAAATTAGGTTTTTTCAATTTTCCACCTCATACAAATTCTTTGCAAGCTTTACAAAAGTGATGTTCAAATCATTCTCTTTCATATCTTCTAAATATTCTCTATTCAAAGGAGTGGAAACATGATAATAAACTGTGTAATTATTATCCAAAAGCCGGTTCATGGAATTCAAAGTATCATCCTTGTCAAACTTCGAATTAGTCCCACTCCACCAAGTTGCAATATCCCTGTGTGAAAACAAAATCTTGTCATAAGCAGAATCATAAATAATACTTCCTTCATCAGTAAGCCCTTCTATAATACCACCATAATCCTCATACCTGTCAAGTCTCTCTACTCTGTCAACCAAGGAATCATCCTCACTGTTAAGCATGAAAAGCACAGAAAAACTATAAACTACCATAACTGCAACAATAAAAAACTTAAACATCTTACTCTCCAGATTAAGCAAAGACAAAACCATCATAAGCATAAGCAAAACATGAATAATAAGCCAATACCTAAGCATGGATGAATTAAGCTTTTTATAATCAGTATCATGCCCCCAAGTAATAGACATTCCCATGTAAATTATAATGTAAATAATCAATATCAAATAAGGCCATAATTTCATATCAATACTATACTTACGACTACCCTCAAAAACAAGCAATGCACCCAGAAGAATATAAAAAGGAGTCAGCAAGAAAAACTGCTTGTATAAATTATTAAACAGCAAACCCAAATCAAAATTATAAGAAGGATAAAAAATACTCGCTAGCAAATTCAAAGTTTCAGACTCTCCTTCCTGAGCAACCCTGTCATCAAAAAAAATCTGATTATGAAGTGTGTAACCAAAAATAAAAGGGTCATCATACAAAACATTATTCATAACAAAAAGCGGAACTAAGAAAACAAAGAATGACAAAAGACTAACAACCAAAACATTCTTAATAAATCTCTTATGATAAGCTTTCATATTCAAAAAATAATTGATAATGTAAAAAAGTCCCAAAAACAAAACATAAGTATACCTGAACCAGATAGACATCAGGGCAAAAAGAAAACTTAAATAAAAATACTTCTCTTCACCAGTCATATTAAACTTAAACGCAAAAGCAACACTCAAAAAAAAGAAAGTGATTGCCGGCACAATATTATAATAAGGAAAATTAAACAAATAAAGCAAAGGCAAACTTCCAATAACCCCAAAAAGCATGTAAACAGTCTTAATTCTCCTATTAGTCAAACTCTCAAGCAAAATCTTGCTAGCACCAATAAGAACTATTAGTAAAAAAAGATTAATCACCTTAACATTATCCTGCAAAACAGAATAAAAAGTTCCATGAAACAAAAACATCCCCAAAAAATTAAAAGGCACAACCTTATCATTCCAAGTCAAAAGTCCTCTTTGATGAAGCATATTCTCCTCATCCAAATAAGTATAATCTTTCTCCAAATACATATTCCCTGTACTTCCATACTCCTTCACAATCACATAATTGGAAGCAGAATCAGGGGAAGTGAAAGTATGTGGGAAATTGTTGATAAGATTCGTGTAACTGGTAACAAAAAATATTGTCAGAAACAAAAGGCCAACTACAACAAAATAAAACTTCTTACTCATCTCCAATTTTCTCGTAAACCTCCAAGGCAGTTATATCCCGCATGTACTTGTTTGCATCCCTGCAGGAGAACCCGGAAAAAACACTCCTGAAAGGGTACCTCAGACAATCAACATCTGTTCTCCCCATAACAACAACATTCTCAGAAAAAGGACGAGTTCGCGAATAAGAAGTAGGTCCCCATAAAACATACTGCCGAACACCAAAAACACTAGCAACATGCATAAGCCCGCTATCAACAGACAAGAACTTGTCACACTTGCTAATAACCGCAGCAACATTATTCAGATTGCTCTCACAGATAAAAATCCCCTTCTTCATCTCAAAAGGTTTAAGTTCACTTCCAAAACCAAAAACAATAACATTATACTCTTCTTTTAACATCTCTGAAAGCCGTAAAAAATTATCAACAGGCCACATTTTTTCCTTAAGAGGACCGCAACCAACATGAATTCCAATAGTTTTCTTACTCCTGTCAAGCCGGTTAAGAAACTTCTTCGCATACCTCTCATTTTCATCACTAACATCAAAACTCACCTTTGCCTTCTTAGGTATCCCAATCTCAAAAACCTTAAGCAAATTCAAGTTCTGATAAACATCATGTAGTTCCTCATCAACATCAACCTTAACATTAGACAAAAAACTCAGACTCAAAACCTTCCCAGCATTATAAGAATGGATAACTCGATTCTTTGCTCCAACTAAAAATCCAAGTAAATTATACTCAAAACGATTAGATGGAAAAGTGCTCACGCAATAATCATACTTATTCTTCCTCAGTTCCAATATCAAACCCAAATCCTCAATCAGATTGCCTTTGAAATACCTCTTGTTAATCCTCTTATCATGCTTGAAAACTGCACCACCTCCAGCATTTCCAAACAAAACATCCACAACCAAATCATTTCTATTCAAAACAGAGTTAATAAAAGGGGTCTGCATAATCACATTCCCGATTCCAGCCACGCAAATAAGCAAAACCCTTTTCTTCTCTTTCATTTTCGACCATTAAACTTCTCCTTTTTCATCATGTACATGTGCTCTTCAGTAAGCTTCCTGTGACTCTTCATCATATCCGCCATAAGTGCAAACAAGAACATCTGGAATCCAATAATCAAAAAGAAAATGCTCAAAAAAAACAAAGTACGATAAGGAGTAGTCTTAAATGTAGTCAGGTAAAAATACAAAAAAGCAAATCCAAATCCAATACCTGCTCCCAAAATAATTAAACTTGGAATCCCAAAAAAACTAAGAGGCTTTGTATCTCTAACAGTTCGCAAAATAATCATAACTGACCTGTTAATGTACCCAAAAATATTGGAAACAACTCTTGACTTCCTATCTCTAAAATACTTAATTTCAATAGGCACCCATTCCAGTCTCAAACCTTTGCCAATTGCAGAAATAATAACTTCTTGAGTATATGTGAAAGACTGAATCAAATTCAACTTCATCAAACTCTCACGGGAATAAGCCCTGAAACCACAAGTCAAATCCTCAACTTTTCTACCCAAGGAAATACCAACAACAGAACTAACAACTCTGTTCAAAAAACTCTTAACAAATGGCATCCCGCTTGCCTTCTTTCCACTAAACCTTGATGCAAGAACAATATCAGCCTTATGCTTCATAATAGGTGCAACAAGTTTTTCGATGTACTTTGGGTCAAACTGACCATCAGCATCAATGTTTACCATAATATCATAATTCTCATTCAGACACTTCTCAACCGCACTCTTGAAAGCCTCTCCAACACCCTTGTTAAAATCATGACTAACAATATGCTTCACTTTTGCCTTTTTTACAACAGAAAGAGTCTTGTCAGAAGAACCATCATTAACAACCAAAACATCAACAATTGCTCCAGAAATCTTCTTTGGAATTTTAGAAATAACATCAGAAATCCGTTTTTCTTCATTATATGCAGGAATTGAAACTAAAATCTTCATTTTTAAACTAAATGTTACTACTTTACTATGTATATACTAAGATCTGATATATTATAAACCTTTTCAAAATACTCCTCATCTTGAAAATCATCATCATTCACTTTATATTTGCCTTGAAAAATCATAACATCATTTCCATAATCAAAAACAATCATTTCATGCTTCAGACTGCTATTCCCGTTCCAGAACACTCTCCATTCCTCTTCATTCCACTTATTCTCATCAAAAAGCCCAGGCGCAATGGTTTTCTTAGAGCTCCAACCCAGAACCCAAGGACTATAATACTTATCCAAACTCATTGCATACTCGCCATCCTGAATACTCATCCACTCAATAGCTGAAAGCTCATCCTCAGTAATCAAAGGTTCTAAACTCTGACTATAACTATAAGAAAAGAAAACACTGCTCAAAACAAGAAGACCAAGCAAAACACTCCTCTTAAACTTGCTCAAATTAGCCAAAACCAAATAAAGGCCATAACCGCTAAACAAAATCAAAAACAAATTCAGATGAATGATAAACCTCTTGAAAAAAAACAACTCAAAATACACCATCACAAACAAAAACCAGAAAGAAACAGACAAAAAATCAAACTTTCTGTAATTCAAAATGCCAACAATCCCAAAAAGAAGATATGCCAGAACAGCAAACTCAAACATCTCAATAGTCAAAAAAGTGCCCCCGCCATCTGAAACTATGCCAACAACATCTCCAACAATCCGAAACAAAAAATTAAAAATATAAGAATAAATATCCTTCAAATAAAAACCAATAGTCAAACCCAAAATACCAAGCCCGGAAAAAAACAATCCAAAACCAAACCTTCTAAACCAATTAACCAGATGAGAAACACCATACACCAAAAATGTAGGCCTGTGCACACCTCCTAGAAAACCACCACTAAAAACAGCAAGTCCCCACATCTTTTTCTGAATCAAATAAATAGTAAGCAAAATCAAGAAAATACCAACAATATTTTTGTAATACCCAAACCAGAATGCCAGAAGCTGAACTGTGGATATTGAAAAAATAAAACTGTTCAAAACAGCAACATCTCTTCCAAAAAACTCTCTGCTAACAAGATAAACCATAAGCAAATTAAGCAAATCAAAAAATATCAATCCATAAATCAAAATAAAATTAGTATCAAAACCAAGCAAATAAAAAACATTAGTAATCATTGGAACTCCAGGCGGAATCATCATATTTAACCAAGAACCATCATCATACCTCTCAGGCATATTATCACGATAAGATTCAAAACTCGCCTTATAAATACCTGGATCATAACCAAGAGGGATACCATTGTCAAAATAAGGAACAAACCGGGTAAACACCAAAATACCATAAACAAAATCATAAACCATCTTGAAAAATTCAAACCACCACTAACATTTTCCTTCTTATCAAAAACAACAAAAACACTAAGAAGTCCAATAACCAATGCAAGTATCTCAAAATGCAAACTATACCTGTCAATATTTCCAAAAGAAATCAGCATAATAAAAATAAAATAAACAAAAACAAGCTGATAAAAACTGCTTTCAATAATCTTATTCCCGTGTAACTTAGTTAAAAATCTCATTCTCTATGTTTTTTATGTTTCCTGCCTGCAAACAAATTCAAAGCAAATCGAACTGCAAACAAAACAATAATAATTAACAAAACAACAACAAAAACATTAATCATGCTCATTCCAAAACCAAAAATCAAATTCAGATAAAACATAAGAAGAGGAACAAATACAATTGAAAACGCAAAAGAAAGACCAATCTTTTCCAAAACATCAATCTCAGAACTCTTGAAAAACAAAATCACAGTAACATATCCTGGCAAAAACAACACTAAGACACTTCCAAGTATCATCCTAAGTATCTCAGAACCACCAAGACTGCTAAAAAGCAAAAGCAAAATCATGGAAAAAACAGACAACAAAAAAATACCAAGCCACAAAAACATATCTTCCTTTGATAAGCCAATTATGCCAAACCTATTTCTAATTTTTACAATACTTCCTTCACCCTTACTTTTACTATTCACACTCATTTTTCACTTAATATATAAAAACCTGTAAACATTATAAGCATTGTGGAAACAATACTCGGAAAATATTTAGCAAAACCTAAAATATTTAAGTATGAAAACAACATCACCCCAAAACCTAAACTCAAAACAACAACAATAAAATAATCCGCCTTCACAACATCAAGCAAAACTACTTCTTCATCACCAGAAAAAAACAAACACAAACCTCCCCAGAAAATCAAAAACAAAAACAGATAATTCAAATTAAGAAAATCCACAATATAAAACCTGTTAAAAATAAAAAGACCAAGATAAACAACTAAAAAAATCATAAAAAAATCTGTAAAAAAATTCATTTTACTGCCTTTAAGCAAAGGCCCGTAAACATAAGCAAGAAGCAATGCAATAAAATTAAATGCAAAAACAAATATATATTGCATCAAAAATCCATTAAAAAAACTCAAAACAAAAAGACCAGAAACCAAAACAAACAAAATATGCACCAAAATCTTTCTGCCAACATGTCTGGAAAAAAAATAAAAAGCAAAAACAGAAACAACAAGCCCAAAAAGATCCATATTCAAATAATAATCAACTTCAAACCCAAAAAAATCTAGCAAAATCAATACATATTCTATGAAAAACAACTCAAGACCAAACAAATATCCGCCAAAATCAGATTTATTCTTCATTTTTAAACCCTCTCACCACTATGCTGTAAATCTTAGTTCCATTAAAACTTGAAAAACTAATCCTTCCAGATTCATTCAAAGCTAAAAACACATTATTTCCCAAATTCAAATCAGGACTTGAAGAAACTACAATTTTCTCATCTAAAAGTTCAAAATCAAAAATTGAATCCTCCCAATATCCAAAATGGGAATCATCTATAGAAAACCACATGTTCTCACCATAAAAATCTACATAACCCTCTCCAGCAACACTCAATGTCTGCCAAATGCCTTTTAAATCAGGATTAAAAACAACAGTAACATTCCTATTTTCAAAATCAAACAAATAATTTCTCTTATGATTATATTTGTAATTAATAGAATCCTGTTCCTTGAAATGCAATTTAGCAGATGAAGTCAAAAAAACCTCACCTTCACTCATAACTTTATTTGAATTAAAGCCAACCTTTGCAATTTCAAAATCACCTCCAACATTATCTATAGAAACAATTTTTATCCTATAAACTCCGTTTTTTTTCAAATCAGTTTCAAAATTGAAAAAATTGCTCTCTCCCTCTTTTGTAACATCAACAATCCCATCATCAGGAATGCTGAAATTCTGCACTTGAATGCCACTTAAATCCTCAATTATCAAAACCAAATTTTCTGGCCCTTCATACATGTTCAAATCAGTTTTATACAATTCAACCTCAATAGAATCCCTAAAATAACCTACAAAAGCAACATCTCCCCTAAAACTAGTATCAACAACATGCAAATCAGATGAAACCTCATCAAACAAATAATAATTTTCCAAATAAAAATCAAAATTCTTCCTGTTTGGATTAACCAAATCTACATCCCCTTGAGTGTAAACAAAAACGCTTTTTCCAAAATTATTAACTATAAACTCTGAAATATTGCCTTCAAGTGATAAATTGCTCAAATCTTCATGCAAAGATTTCTCAACATAAATATGCTTTCCATCAATAAAATAAACCTCAGAATAATCATCCCACGCAGAATCATACAATTTCTCACCATTAACAAAAATAGACGAATTAGAATCATACCAAACACTCAAATTCACATAACCATATTTAACTGGCGTATTCACTATCAAATCAAACTGCCCCTCCCTTTGAAACTCCCTGTAAGACTTTCCATTTTCAATTAAAGCAGAACCAAGAACATCATTTTCATTCACAATATGCAACTCAGAAAAACGACTCATATCGCCCTTAGAACCAACTTCAAGAAAATAACTATACTCAAATCCAAAAGGCAGAAAATTAAACCATAATACATATCCAAGCACAAGTAAAGGCAAAAGCAAAAACACAAAATAATTTATTTTCAAATCCCTTTTAAAAAGCTTCAAAACAACCAAGCTAAACACAAGCAATGCAAAAACAATAAACACATGATTAAAATTATGATACAAAAAAAATCCAATAAATACAAATTCAGTCAGATTTGCCAAAATCAAAATTATATTCTTTCTATACATAAGCCCGAAAACCAAAAAAACACTAACAATCAAAAACTCAGCCAAAAAACTTTCATAAAAAAACAAAAACGAACTCAAAAGCAAAAATACATTGAATATAACAAAAATTCTAAGCAAATTCAAGTTAAAGGCTCTCAATCTCATAATAACTACATAAATATCTCTTTATTTATAAAAGTTAACCAAATAAAGGATTTGTCACTACTTCCTAGGATGCGCAACATTTATAACTCTACAATTACTACTACTATCATGGAAAAAAGTTGGAAGAATGTACTAAGCAGTATTTTTTCTGTATTTATTCTAGTCTTAATTGTGTCCTTAGGCCCTGCAAACGCTATTTCGATATCAGTTACACCAAGTACTTCCACAGTGCAATATGGAGAATATGTGACATTTACAGCAAGTGTTGATATAGAAAACCTCGACAGGGTTCCAATTACAAACCTCAGTGCAATTATTTTAGACTCTGCAGGAAGTGAAGTTGCAAGATGTTACTTCAATATTGCAGGAAACAAGATAAACCCTTGCGCATCAAGTTTTGGAACAATTACAAGAATCAAATCAGATGCAACATACGACTATGGAAACCTTGTAGGAATTGACTATAACAACACGCAAACAAATTTCGGATATGGATATGGATATGGATACAATGGCATTCTAGGAGACACAGAGCTCGAATACAACATCCAGTGGCAAACCCCAGCAATTACAAATGTAACAAGCACATACAGCATCAAAATCGAAATAAACGCACAAAACTCAAACATCCAAAAAACATACGAAACACAAAACAACCCGAGTATTACTGTAGAGATGAACAGACCAATTGCAAGAATGAGCAGGACAAATTACACAATAATGGACTCACAAAAAGTAATAGTTGACGCAAGAGCATCCTCAGATCCAAACAATTTCAACATAACATCATACAAAGTATACAACGGAAACACACTAATCTATTCTTCAACAAATCCTCAATTCAGCTTCAGCCTTTTTGAGAGAGATTACAATCTAAGATTAATTGTAACAAACCAGTACGGCATCACAAGCTTGCCAAGAGACTTCACAGTAAAAGTGCTTACAGAATTCGATGAGGACAATTTTGTTTTCGATGTAGACAACTATGTAGAAAATGGAAAAATCAAATTCAAACTTACAACTCTGCAGAATTTCAATAAGAAAAGTGTAAAACTTACTCCTCAAATCGAATGCATGGGCATAAACTTTGATTACAAACAAAAAATCATGGATTCAGAAATAATCCTTGATGAAAAAAATAAAACTTACTCATTATTTGTTATGAGAGATGACTTTGATATTAAAGTGCCTTTAAACAATGATTGTGAATTCAGATTAACATTATATGATGAAAAAAGCGGGCAAAAAGTAACATTAAAAGACAAAGCAAGATTCTCCTCTGAAATAACATTTGACGAGGAAAGAGAATTTGATATCAACAACGGAAACGATCTTCTAGGATACATCCTGCATGCATTCTCAAAAGATTACCAGAAAGGTTACCAGCCAATCAAGTTCAGAGCTAAAAACACAGGACCAATCGACATCAAAGGAGAATTCAAAATAATAATCCAAGACTTCAATTACGAATATTACGAAGAAATAAAACTACCTTCAAACGCAGAAACAATGGTTAGCATCCCATTATACATCGACAAAAACACTCCTGAAGGCAGATACCCAGTAAGAATCTCATACAGACTAAATGAAGGTGACTTGAAAGTTGTTTACGGATATTTAATCATTAAATAAATATCTAAACCTATTTAAATAATTAAAAACCTCTTATTCTCAATGAAAACAGTTATTCAAAGCCCATCAGGAATAGATTTAGTAGGAAAACTGCACATAGAATCAAAAGCAGACCCTAGAATAATCATGATTTCAAGAGGATTTGACCGGTTCAATCTCCCATGGATTGGAGAAGACCAATCAATAGACTATCTTTTCAATTATTTCAAAGACAAAGGTGCAAATGTATTTGTAGAAGAGAGATTTAGAAAAAAAAAATCCATAACAACCTCAAACATGCTCGAAGATGAAAGACAATGGGCAAGATACTTTATAGAAAACAATCACGACCAAATACACTCTTTAGGAATAAGTTATGGTGCATTAATCTCCTTACTCCTAAGTCTGGAATTTAACGAAATAAGAAAGACTTTTCTCCGTTCACCAATGTCAGACCTACCTGGCATGATAAAAGGTGCATACACGCAAGAGATGAGCCCAACAGCACAAGAATATTTCAAAAGAGTCTACAACTTCTTTACAAACTTCATAAAAGATGGAATAAATTTTGACATACAAGACAAACTCAAAAAACTAAACAAACCTGTAATGGTGCACCACTCCAAAAGAGACAGACTTATTCCATTCACGCAAACACACACTCTACTGCAACTACTTCCAATTTCTCAATTTATAGAATGCATAGGAACTAAAAACCACGAATGTGCAAGAAACGGCAACTACCAACCCCAAGCCAAAATGATGTATAAATTTTTCAATACTTAAGAATAAACTCCTACTTTTTTAGGTAATTCATAACTATTAATCCAAGGAGGAATTAGCGAATAATTTTTTGCTTTTAATTCTCTCATAAAAGTTTTAGCTATAAATCCTTCCTCAAATTTACTTAAAAGCAAAATCTTTTGATCTAAAAAATCAGCATTATCCAAAAATCTCAACATTTGAGTTGCAAGTCCAACTTCTCTAAAACCTTTTTGAATATCTAAATATCTTAAAAAATATCTCCAAAATTCTTTATATATTTCTCTTTGCCAATGACAATATATAATTCCAACTAATTTTTCATCTTGACTTTGAGCAACAACTGCTTTACTATATTCAACAGTTCTAGATTTTTTTTCTTCATTTAAAATTTCTAAATCGGATAAATTTTCAGCTTCATCATAATCATAAAAATTCAAGCCATTAATATTTATCATTATACTTCCATAGCAGAAATACCTAAAACCAGGATAATTTTCTAAATCTTCTCCAACTTGACTAACATAATCTTCTAATTTAGAATGGTCCCAAACATCAAGTTTCACTTCCCTGCCATCCTTTAAAACTACATCCACTTTAAAACAAAAAATAATTTATCATTTATAAATGTGTCATTCAACAATAGTAAATTTTATAAAATAGATGAATTTATATAAATATATAATGGTTAAGAAAGGGAATACTAAAAAGCAAAGAAAACAAATAATGGCTCAAAAAAGAGCAGCAAAAGAACAAAAAAACCTTCAATTGCAAAGAAATGACACTTGGCATAAAAAAAAAGCTGAGAAAAAACAAAGTATGGAAGGACAAATAATTGGACAAGTAAAAACACAATTAAAAGGCCTTCCTTGGGTAATACAAGTAACAAAAAAACAAATGACTGTTAAACATCCAGATTCTGAACAAGAATTAACACTAAGTTATGGAATAGATGGAAACAATTTTTATGCAGGAGATTTTGCATTAACACATACAAACCCAGATTTTGGAGAAGAACTATTAGAAAAACTTGGTTATGAATATCCTAGTTGGAAATCAAATGGATATAGAAGAAGAGGTTATTGGTGGTAAATATATACTATGAAAAGAATAAGAAATAAAAAACTCGAAAGAGAAGGAATTTTCCAATATCTAACTCAATCCATTTACGATTATCAACAAAATGAAATAGAATTAAGACAAACATCTGTTGGCTTTCTAGTACATATGCTAGGACAATACAATTTAACAATCGAAGAAATAGATACTGGATTCGTGCTTGAGGTAGGAACTCAACAAGGGCATCTTTTAATAGGACAACCACAACCTGCAATTAGAGGATTTGGATTTTTAAGTACAAACTCATTAGGAGACAGATTAAACTTAGTTGTACACCCTGAAATGTACTCTGATACAGCTCTTTTACCAATTAAAATGGAAAGAAAAATAAGAGACCCATGGATTTATAAAAGTGTTGATGAACCTGAAGACAAAGTATTATTAGTAGGATTACAATACCAACCAACATCAATAGAATTAGCTATATGGGAAAATAAAAAAATTGAAAAGGAATATTGGTACAATTCATCAACCATAGAAGAGTATTATAAAAAACCTAGAAAAATAAATACAAATCTAACAAGTTTAAAAGTACCAAATAAATTATAAAAATGAAAAGAGTAAAAAATAAAGAACTTGAAAAATTAGGAGTCC
>JBFHXM010000021.1:0-13154 GCA_041598975.1 Candidatus Woesearchaeota archaeon
GAAAGTTCAGTTAATAAAATTACAGATAAGTCGGGCTTAAATAGAGTTACAGTTTATCCTGTTCTGAAATCTTTAATAAAAAAAGGTTTTGTTTCAAGTTTTCAAAAAGATAATGTTAGTTGTTTTAAATCAATAGAACCTAAAAATATTTTGGGATTTATAAAAGAGAAAGAAGATAAGGTTAATTTTGCTATGCCTTATTTTGAAGAGATAATGGCTAGAACTCAATATGATACTTCTGTTGAACTTTTTAGAGGTTCTAAGGGTATTTCCTCTATAATTGAAATAATGTATTCGGGGGAAGATAAAATAGTTTTTAATTATGGTAAATCTGAATTGATTGATAGTATTTTGAAATATGAATCGGCGAATGGTAGGAGAAAAAGGATTGATAAAAAAATTCAAGCAATTATTGTAACGGATAATTTTGAAAATAATTATGCGAATAATGTTGAGTTTCAACATTTGACTAAAATTTTTATTAATGACAAATTGAAATTAATTGATGTTTTTGTTATTGTTGGTTCTGAGAAGGTGGCAATATTTGAAGTTAAAGGTGAATTAAATGGAATACTCATAAAAAACAAAGAAGTAGCTAATTTTCATAAATTTGTATTTGATATATTAAAAAATGAAAAATGAGGGAGTGATTAAGGAGAGATTATAGATTTCTTATAATCTATTTGTTCTTGAACTTGTTCTTCTTTGTCCTTGTATGTGGTGATGTTCTCTTGTTTGGGCATATATTTGTCCAGGGATGCATCCATGGTTTATTGCTCCAAGACATCTGTCACATAAATCTAAAATTACATCTTGGTGAGTTTTATATCCATTTCTTTCCATCCAATTAAATAGGGAATCTACACTATGTTGACTTAATTCTGTTTGTAATTTTTTATATAGTGGATTATTTTTTGATTCAACAGGTATTAAAAGACCAGCCATTTTTTTTAATGTTGTGATGGGGTCTTTTTGAAATGCTTGCTGAGAAAATTGCGATTGTTTTCTTATATTATTCATTCTTTCAATTAATCTTTCTCTTGACATAATATTTTCAGGTATTAATTTGTTTTATAAATTTTTTTATTCCGAATTGAGGAAAAACGCATTTTAATATTGTTTTTATGTTTAATATATTTTAGATAGTTTTATAATTATAGAATTTCTTAATAAGATACCATGAAAAAAATATTAATTTTTGTTGTTATTGTAGGTATGTTTTTGGCAGGATGTTCCCATTCAAGTCAAAATGATGTGCCTTTGCCAGTAAATAATGAATCAGGGGACGACGATAATTATGTTGAAGTTTCAGTTAAAGGAGTTAATTATGCTTTTGAGCCTAGCGAAATAGTTCTTAAAAAGGGTCAAAGAGTTAGACTCAGATTTGAAAGCGAACAAGGGTTTCATGATTTAGTTGTTGATGAATTGAATATACAAACAAAAAGAGTGAGTGAGGATGGGCGAGATGAGATATTTTTTACGCCTCAGGAAGTTGGAGAGTTTGAGTTTTATTGTAGTGTAGGCGATCATAGACAAAAAGGGATGGTCGGTACTATTAAAATTATTGAATAGTATAATTTATAATTTTTTATATTTGTTTTTACTTGTTAAAATAAAATTAAAAACTATTTTTATTTATAGTTTTTTATTCCGTGTTTTTTAAGAATTTCAAGTAGGTTTTTGATTGCAACATGTACGTCTTTGTCTGATTTAGTACCAGTACATACAATTTTTCCGTTTCCGAAGATAAGGAATGTTGCACCTGTTTCATCATTGATTTTGAATACTAAACCTGGGAATTGCTCAGGTTCATATTCTACATTAGTTAATTTAATAGCAATCTCGTTTAAATCTAGTTTCATGTTAATATCTGAAGATGCTACAATGTTTTCTACTCTGATTTTTGGTTTTACAGTAATGTTGATGTCAACCTTTTTCATGTATTCAATTAATTTTTTAATTGCCAAGTCTACTTCTTCTAAGGATTTAGTTCCCGTACATACGATTTTACCTGATGAGAAGATTAAAAATGATGCTTTAGGTTCTCTGATTTTCATAATTAATCCTGGAAATTGTTCAGGATTGTATTCTGTGTTTGGTAAATCCATAATTAGTCTTTCTAGCGGTATTTTGTGCTCAAGTGATGTTGAGATTACCACATTTACTATTTTTGTATTTAACTGTGCCATTTTGTTTTTTATTTATCCCATAGCTCTGCTCATTGATTCAATAATTACGTCTCCAACTTCTTCAAGTTCTTTTAGCTGGTTTTCCAAGTTTTCAGATCCTTTGTTTTCATCCACACTGAAATTAATTTTTACGGCTTGGAGTCCGAATCCTACATTATGAGCTTCTACTTTGTTTATTCTTACACTCTCATCGTATGCCTGTACAGTTTTTTTAGTTACTTCTTCTAGCTGAGAGTACTCTATTTCTCCGTCTTCTGGCATTACTCTATACGTTATAATCATCATTGCCATTTTTAAATAAATATCTTTATTTATAAATGATTTATAAAGGTCTATTTATAAAGGTTATGGATTTGAAGAGAAAATAAGGTTTTTTTGGGCGTGTTTTGTGTTTTTCTGGTGGAAAGGTTTATATATATTTATAAAGTAGATTTATTTATGAAAAAGACCAATGAAAATATTTTTAATTACACTTTAAGCATAGGTTTTGTGTTTTTGATAGTTGTTTTTTTGATTTCTTTAATTGGCATTACAAAATACTCGCTTTCTAATGAAAATCCAGTAAAAGAACATGTTACTAGTACAAAAAGTTTAATTGATGATATTAATGAAGTTGAAAAATCTGTTGTAAAAAAGGAAGATGAAAGTAAAACTGAGGAAGTTAAAACTGAACCAGGAGATTTTTTTATTACTAATTTTGATGATGAAATTGCAGATTTGTCTTACCTTAATATGATAAAACAGCAAAAGGGGCTTGTCACTTTTGTTTTTAATTCTTCAATTGGTGTTTATGAGAATATTTATTATGTTAGTTTGTCTGATAAATATAGTATTGATAAAAAGGATATTATTATTTATCATGTTGATGATTTGGTAAAAGTAGGGAAGGTTTTTGATGTTCAATTTATTGAAGATGAAGGTTTTTACAAATACAAGGTTATTGATGAGGTGAATCATGTTGATGAGATAAGAAAAAGTAATATTTTTGGGTTGGTTTTGTTTAAAAATGGTGGCAAAGAAGATTGAGTTTATTAAGGGGATTTTCAAGTCTGATGAGAAAACTTTTCAAAGTTTGCATTCAAAAGGTTATGGCGTGAAGAATGGTGACTTTTTTGAGTATGATATGTTTGAGATTTTGTTTTTGCTTGAGAAAGGCAAGGTTTTTGTTGAGAATAATCGAGGTGAGATACTTGACTTTGAAAAGATTATATTGTTGAAGAAGGTTGATTTGAATAATTATCATGTTTATAGAGATTTGAAAAGCAAAGGTTATGAAGTTAAAAGTGGTTTGAAGTATGGCGCGATTTTCAGAGTGTATGACAAAGGAGTTAAAGTTGGTAAAGGACATTCTATTTGGCTTGTGGATGTTTTTCAAGAGAAGGATAAGCTTTCTATGAAAGATTATTTTGCCAAGTCCAGAATTGCGAATACTACTAAGAAGAAGATTCTGCTTGCTGTTATTGACATGGAGAGGGATATTAGCTACATCGAATCCACCTGGAAGAAAAATTAGTCTTTTTTCCTTCTATCTGTGTTGCAGCAATTAACATATAGCGTTGCTATTATGTTTTTTGCTGCGTCTTGATATAAGAAAAAAATTTCTAATTTTTTGGTTTGTGTGTTTATTTTAAATCTGGAAGCATTGATTGTATTTCAGTATCAGCTATGTTTCTAATTTGTTCAATTAGGTATTCTAACATTTCAATTGCTGGAACTAAATCTGATCTAGTTTCTCCAGCAATATTTAGTTTTTCAGATTCATAAACTGCTTGAAATTTAGATCCTTGTCTAAATATGGTTGCTTTTCCGTTGTGATGTAAAAAATCATATTGTCCTTCTTTTCTGAGTGAAGGGTTGATTTCTCCTATTTGTTTTGGTTTTTTAATCATATTGTTTATTGTTATAAATTATTATATAAATTTTTTGTATCTGTTAATATAGGAAAAATTATTTGAATTATAGTTTTAATTTATTTAATAGGTCTTGGAATGAATAAATTCTATTTTCTTTCGCAATTAGGTGATGTTTTTTTAGGTTTGCTAAGTTTTCTTCATAAGACCATCTGTAACTTAAAGCGCCAGCACTTATAATGTTTCCATCTTTTGTTTTCATAGTCATTATATCTATAATATCTTTTTTCGAAGAAACAATTATTGAGTCAATTTCTTTAAAGTTCATTTTTAAAAAGAACAATACTCTTCTGTGTCCTTCTGCAACATAATATTTTCCTTTTTCTTCATCACTGGGTAAAACAATTATTGGGTTTAATGAACCTTTAGTGTATAAATATTGAATATAATTTAAATTTGCAGGTATTATGTCTTTTTGAATACATAAAAGAGAATTGATTTTTAATTTTTTTCTTTTCATTTAATTTTTATTTTTTGAAGTTACGGAGTCTTTTTGCTTCTTTTACAACTTGTAGTAGAAGTACTGCAATTAGTAAAATATTTACAAGTAGCCAGAATACTAATGATCCTCTAAGGTTTCCTATTGATATTGGAAGATAAGAGTACTCTATGCTGGATATTTCCGGCGTGTTTTCGTTTACAATCCAGGTTATTTCCTTGCCTTCTATGATTGTATTTTCATCTTTGTAATCTACGTAAGTGAGGTGATATGAATCAGGCAGTATTACTTTCACATTGCTGTTTTGGATTGGGATTTTTGATGATTCTTTTAGTGGTATTTGGAGCGTTTTGAAAAATATTCCTGTTGATTCGTATTGTATTGTGTAATCTAGATTTATCTGATATTCAAACCCTGGAAGGATAGGGGTGAATATGTTTAGTATTATTACATTTTGGTCGCCGGTTTTTTGTATTTTGCTTTTAATTGGATTTCCGTATCTGTCTTTTGCTTCGAGATTAATTATGTCTCCTGAGTTTTTCTCAAATGCGCTTATAATCTTGAATTCGATTTCTCCTGGGATAATTCCTACTTCATGTATGTTTCTGAGCAGGATTTTCTTGCTTACGTCTATTGTATAGTTTTTGTTTATGTTTATTGTCGTGTCGTATTTTGTAAACACTTCCACAGAAGCATGTGCAAATTGCAAAGTTGTCAGAATTAATGAAAATAATATTAGAATTCTTATTATTTTTTTTATCATATTTATAAAAATGGGTTTGTCAGTTATATTTTTTATGATGTCTTTATGAGTAGTGGCAAAAAAGAATTATTTTTTAGATTTTTTTGGAGCTGTTTTTTTAGTTGTTGGTTTTTTTGTTTTTGCAGTTGTTTTCTTTTTTACTACTTTCTTTTTAGCTGTCGCCTTTTTTACTGTTTTTGTTTTTGCAGTTGTTTTCTTTGGCGTTGTTTTTTTAGCCTGCGTAGTCTTTTTTGCTTTTGGTTTTTTAACCGCAATTGATTTTTTTGGAGTTTCTGCTTTAGCAGTTTTTGGTTGAGCTTTCTTTTTAATTACCTTCTTTTTAGTTGGTGCTTTTTTAGCAGGAGCGGGTTTTTTTGCTGTGTTTTTCTTCTTCTTTGTTGTCTTTGTTTTTGCAGTTGTTTTCTTAGCAGAAGTTACTTTTTTAGTTGGTTCTTTTTCGTGTGTTGCAGTTATTTTGAAGTTCGAGGAGAATTTTGTTTTTTTCCCTGCGAGTTTGTGTTCTAGTTCTGCTATTGCTAGTTTGGTTTTTACAATTGTGTCTGGGTTCAAACTCATAGTTTCGATTCCGCATTCTACTACGAATTTTGCAAATTCTGGGTAGTCTGAAGGTGCTTGTCCGCAAATACCTATGTATTTCTTTCTTTCTCTACATTTATTGATTACTGCTGACACTAAGTCTTTTACTGCCTGGTTTCTTTCGTCATATACTGAGGATACAAGTTCTGAGTCTCTATCTAGTCCAAGTGTTAGTTGTGTTAAGTCGTTTGTTCCAAGCGAGTATCCGTCAACAAGGTCAAGGAACTGGTCTGCAAGTATAACATTTGATGGGATTTCACACATTAAGTAAATTTTTAATCCGTCTTTTCCTCTTTCAAGGCCTGCTTCTTTGATTACTGCAAGAACTTTTTTAGCTTCGTCTACTGTTCTACAGAAAGGAATCATTATTGTAACATTTTTTAGTCCGAAGATTTCTCTTACTTTTCTGATAGCTTTTATTTCTAGTTTGAATGCTTCTTTGAAATTTTCACTATAATATCTTGATGCTCCTCTAAATCCAATCATAGGATTGTCTTCTTTTGGTTCGAAAAATCTTCCACCTATTAGGTTTGCGTATTCGTTTGATTTAAAGTCAGATAATCTGATAATAACTTTTTTAGGGTAGAATGCTGCACCAAGCATTGCAATTCCTTCTGCAAGTTTGTCTACATAGTATTGAACTTTGTTTGAGTATCCTTTTGTCAATTCATCTATTTTTTTTATATCTGTGTGTGCATCCTTGTTTCTTTTTAGTGAGTTGTAATTTAATAATGCATTAGGGTGGATTTGAATTCCTGAGTTGATGATGAATTCTTCTCTTGCAAGTCCTACACCATCATTAGGCAGGAAGCTTTGTGAGAATGCAAGGTGCGGGTTTCCGATGTTCATCATTATCTTAGTTTTTGTATCTGGGATGTTGTCTACCGAGAATTCGCTTATTTTGTACTTTAGGAAGTTTTTGTACACGTATCCTACTTCTCCTTGTGCGCATGAAACTGTTACTTTTTGGTTGTTTTTGAGAACTTGTGTTGCGTTTCCACAACCAACTACTGCTGGAACTCCCATTTCTCTTGAGATGATTGCTGCATGGCAGGTTCTTCCTCCCCTGTTTGTGATGATTGCGCTTGCTTTTTTCATGATTGGCTCCCAGTCTGGGTCTGTCATGTCTGTTACAAGAATGTCGCCTTCTTTGAAGTCTGCAGCTTCGTCGATGTTTGAGATTACTTTTACGATTCCGTGTCCGATTTTAGCGCCCACACTTACACCTTGACAGATGATTTCTCCTGTTTCTACCATTTCGTAATTTTTGATTTTTGTCTTGTCTCTTCGTGATTGAACGGTTTCTGGTCTTGCTTGAACCATGAATAGTTCGCCAGTTTGTCCGTCTTTTGCCCATTCCATGTCCATAGGTTGGTAGTGGCCTTTTTTTGCGCTGTAGTGGTCTTCAATTATGATTGCCCATTTTGCAAGCAGAAGAATTTCATTTTCTTCAAGCACGAATCTTTCTTGCATCTCTTTTGGAACAGGAATGTTTCTTGTAAGCTTGTTTCCAGAAGTGTCATAAATCATTTTTATGTGCTTTTCTCCAACTGTTTTTGAGATTATTGGCTTGTACCCTTCTTCAAGTGTTGGTTTGAATACTAAATATTCGTCAGGGTTTACTGCTCCTTGCACTACATTTTCTCCAAGTCCGTATGCACCTGTGATGAATGCTACTTTGTCAAATCCTGATTCAGTATCTATTGAGAACATAACTCCGGAGCAGGCAAGGTCGGACCTTACCATTTTTTGAACTCCGATTGATAATGCAATGTCGAAGTGTGAGAAACCTTTGTCAACACGATAGGAGATTGCTCTGTCTGTGAAAAGGGAAGCAAAACATTTTTTACAGGAATATAGAAGTTGTTCGTTTGAATGTACGTTTAAGTAAGTTTCTTGCTGGCCAGCAAATGATGCGTCAGGCAGGTCTTCAGCGGTTGCACTGCTTCTTACTGCCACATCTACATGCTTTCCGTATTTGTCTTCGAGTTTCTTGTAAGCTTTGATGATGTTTATCTTAAGAAGTTCTGGAAAGTGTGCGTCCATAATTGCTGCTCTAACTTTTTTACCTCTTTCTTGCAGATTTCTTAGGTCGTGAGTGTTCAAATCGGAAAGTATCTCCACTATCTTGTTTTTTACTCCGCTCTCTTCGATGAATGTTCTGTATGCGTGCGCAGTAACTGCAAAACCATAAGGAATTTTCACGCCAAGTTTTGTTAGGGACACATACATTTCACCAAGGGATGCGTTTTTCCCACCTACTAAAGGGATGTCTTCGATTCCCAATTCGTCAAACCATAATATTTGCTTGTTTTCTTTAAGTCCTAGTGGACTTTCTCCTGTTTTTAGGTTGTTTGCTATGTTTTTTAAATCCATACTTTATTTTTTGTAAAAAATAGATATATAGTTTTATAATTATTATAAAGTTAATACTTTGATTTTCACTTTGTAATTGCTATTTTTTTGGTTTAGTTTTAGTTTAGTTTTTGTTGAATGTGAAAAATGATTGCGTACCTGTTCCATAGCATAAGTAGTCGAAAATGTTGTTGTTTCCATTGTCGAGGGTGATTTGAACTTTGATTCTGTTTCCTGCACTTATATTAAATGCGGTGTTATTGAAATTCATTGTTATATTTATGTTTGAAATTGTTGATGATGTGTTTGTAGCAGTACCTATTATTCCTCCTACATTTCCTGTTGCATCGTTGTATTGATATATATTTGCGGTCCAGGTAACTACTGCGGTTGATGTTGAGTATACGTTTAGTTGGCCTATTGCGTTTGCTTCAAATTCTGTCTGTGTAGGCAGGGTTGGCGTGTATTCGTATGCGTACTCGTATGCTCCAGTTTTTCTTACTCTTACTCCTATGCATGCTGATGCTGAAGGGGATTGTGTTAGCGGGAGTAGTTGCGCGTATGCTACTGGAGTTGTTCCTTGATTTGCTGTTCCGTCAAATCCTAAGTTTGTTGTAGTGTCTTGCGTGAAATAATAGAATCCGTTTGGAGTTGTTGTTGCTACATTTGAGTTTGGTCCGTCTCCATTTGCGTTTGTAGCATATACTCTGAATTGCCATTCCACTTCGTTTGCAAGTCCTGTTATTGTTGCGTTAGGATTTGTGTCGTCATTGTAAGTGTAGTTGAAAAGTCCGCTTGAGACTGTCCCATATTTAATGGTGTAGCTTGTTATTGGCGAACCTCCGTCAGTTGGTTCTGACCATGTCAAGTATGCTTCTTTGTTTCCTGGACTTGCGGATAGGTCGGCAATTGCTCCAGGTTTGTTATCGGGCGGAGGTGTTGGTGCTTCTTGTGTTGAGAAGTCATCTCCATATATGTAGTAGTAAAGTTCTACTGAAATGTTTTCATCATCTCTTATGTAAGGGATTCTTATTGAAAGATTTGCTTCATCTGTTACTGTGTTCCAATCTTGGACAGTGAAATTCAATTGCTTGTATCTTGGTTTTCCCAAGTAAAGGTCTGAGATGTCAGTTTGGTTTAGTCCAATGTTGTATAATTTGAATTCATCAAGTGTTCCATTAAAGTATCTTGCAATTCCGTTTGAACCTATGTAGTTGTCGCTTAGTGCGTTGCTTATGTCGCCTGTTACAGAAAGTTTGTTTGATAGTTGATTGTCTATGTAAATTCTCATCTCGCTTCCGTTGTAGGTTCCAACTATATGGTGCCAGTTGCTGTCGAGTGTTGCGTTAGAGTATAATGTTTGTGCTCCTCCTATGTCGAGACTGAATAATATTTTTTTGTGGTTTGCTCCTCCATCGTTTATTATTGATAGTTTGTTTGATGCAAGTCCGTTGTAGTATATTATTTGTTCTGTGTTACCGCTTTCTTTCCATTTTGCCCATGTGGAGATTGTTATTCTTTTGTCGAGTCTGAGGCTTGAATCTTGCAGGATGTGTAGTGTATCGTTTATTCCATCAAAGTTCAGGCCTTTGAAAAAGATTGTATCTTCTTTTTTTGGGTCGTCGAGTGTTGTGATTGCGTTTAGACCTAAATAAACGGTGTTGTTGTATCTTGAGTGTTCGTCAAGTGTTTGCTTGTAGTTGTCGAAATTGAGGTCAAGGACGAGGTTCTCTTTTGTTGGAAGCATGAAGATTATGTTGTCTTCTGTTCCTTTTGTGAAATCGAAGTTTGAGTTGTTGAGCTTGATAGGAAAGTAAGCATCTGCTTGATTTGGGCCAAGAGGATTTGTTATTGTGAAAATGCTTCTTCTTTTGTATGTGTCATCGTACCAATTGAATAACTGGTTTGTTATTTTGTAGTTTTTTTTGACGCCGTTGCAAGTTATAACTATTATTTCTGTTGTTTCCTGGTTTTCGTTTATTAGTGATTTTATGTCAAATGTTGCCTCTTCTCCTGGTAGCAGTACATAGTAGTTTCCTTGTGGATTGCTTATGTAAAAGTTGTAGTTTTCATGGTTTATATATTCGCCGTTTATGTAGACATCAAAGCAATCTTCCATTTTGTTTTTGAATAGAATTTTTTCTTGTCCGCTATTTCTTATTAGCAATTTGAGTCTTTCAGAATCGTAATAGGATTGGTCTATGCTGAGGGATACTCTTTGGTCGAATATTGCTTTTTGGTTTTGTTCGAGCGATGTTCCACGATTGATTATGTCCTCTGTCATGGTTACTGTGGAGTATGTGACTATTCCTGCTACTATGAAAAATGCAAACATGAATCCTATGATTGTGTTGAAACCGCTCATTTTTAATTGTTGAAGTATTCGTTGGCGCCAGGTCCCCCGAACTCACTTACAACTTTCACTTCGTGTGTTCCTACACTTAGTGCTTTTGTTTTTACAAACACTCCTGTTTGTCCGCTTCCAAGGATTGTCATTGGCTTGCTAAGGTTGCTTGCATAGTACGTGCTGTAATTTGTAATGTATACATTGTCTATGAATACGTCGAATTGTTCTGTTGCCAGTTTTGTTTCTCCTATGTTTTTTACATAGATGTAAGTTGTTGTGGTTGTAGAATTGTAAAATACGTTTGAGATGTCAATTGCTGTTCTCAGTTTGTTTGAGGTTATTTTGTTTTGGTAGTAGATTGAGTCTTGTGTTGTTGATGCGTAATTTTTGATAGCTATAACTAGTGCTGTGCTAACTATCATTATCGCAATAAACATTATTAAGGTACTTGCTACGCTTCCAAATCCTTTTTTAGTGTTTATTGTCTTTAGCATATTTTGTCATTTACTCTTCTTTGATTATTTCTAATACTGCTCTTGTTAGTTTTTCATCAAGTCTTTTTTCGTTTAGCTTGCTTATGAAGTATAGTGAAACTATGTGGTCTTTAACTGATAGAGTCTTTCCTTTTCCTTCTTCAACATTTTTGTTGCTTCCCATTCCTTTTAGGAATTTGTCAAGTTCAAAATAAACTTCAGGAGTTGTCCATTTCAAGGTTTCAGTGTAATATCTTAGTGTGTTTTTAGTTTCTTCAATTCCTACTCTTTTTACCATGTATTCAAGCCAACTTAAAATGATTACTAATGAATTTGTGTTGGTTTTAAGGCTTGTTAAAGGAACTGCGTTTCCTGCGGCTTCTTCGATGTCCAGTGTGTCAAGTTCAAGCAGTGAGTCTTGCTGTTTTTTTGCTTCTTTTCCTTCTTTTACATTAGGTGAGTTTAAGTCGAGTTCTTTGATTTTCTCTTTAACATCTGTTTGGGATAGGTTTTCCTTGCTTTCTCCATCAGTTTGTATCACTATCTCTTTTTTATTTTCTGTGTGGTCCACAAAAGGGCTGTATTGGTTATTCACAACTTCGTACAATGAAAGGAATTTACTCATGTTTTCATCTATTTCTACCATTTTCTCTTCGAATTGTGTTGTATCTTTTTCCAGTTTTGTAACTCTTTGCTCAAGGGAGTTAACATCTTCTTTTATTTCTTTCATATCAGTTAAAATGTTTGTAACATTTTCGTTTGTTTCCTTGATTTCTGCATTAAGTTTTCCAAGTATTTCTGAAATTGACTTTTTTCCTGTTGGATTTTGTTCTGCTCTTTGCATTTCCTGAGGTTGCATGTCTTTGTTTTTTTCTTTCTCTTTGTTTGAATCTTGGAATTCTAGTTTTTGTTCTTCCTGATTGTTTTGAGTTACAGTTACATTTGTGTTTTCGTGTGTCTGCTTGTTCTCAACAACAGTAGTACCTCCAACATTGCTTGCTGGCGTTGATGCTTGCGCATTCTTTGGAACTTTTGTAGTTTTTTTCCCTCCCAATAAAAAATTAATTAATCCTAAAACCATTTTTTTTGTTATTATTTTTTTAATTATCTTGTTAAAGATTATATATAAAATGATTAAAAACTTATTTTATATCTTTTTGTCACTATTCTTTAGAAAAGAATTTTGTTTTATGGGTTGTGTTTTTTTGTTATTTCTTGTTGTTTTTGTTGTGTTTCTTTTTTTCACAATTACCATATTTTGTATCTTTTTTTATAAACGGATACTACATCTTGCGTTTTTATTAAATGTTGTTAGCGATTGTGTCACTTGAGAAAATAAAACTAAAATTTTAAATATATTTTTGGAAAGTTATATGTTATTAACACAACATATTGTTGAGTTTATATAAATTTAATACCACATGTAGGTATTGTTGATTTTGAAAATGAGATGCCCATATTGCAATTTTACGGAGATTAAAGTGATTGATTCACGGGAAAGTAAAGATGGTGGAGCTATCAAAAGAAGAAGAGAGTGCGTTAATTGTTTCAAAAGATTTTCCACTATTGAGAAGATTTTGAAGCTTGATCTTGAAGTAAAAAAAGCTAATGGGGATGTGGAAGTTTTCAATCTGCAGAAAATTAAAAAAAGTCTTTTGAAAGCATGTGAAAAAAGACCTATTACATTGGAACAAATTGAGGATTTGATTACTAAAATTTTAGATGATTTGAAGAAAGTCGATTCTCAAGAAATACCTACTTCAACTGTTGGAGCAATTGTTCTTAACAACTTGAAAAAAGTTGATGAGATTGCTTTTTTAAAATATATTATTGTTCATAATAATTATGACAATATATCTGATTTCGTAAAAGAGATAGATGATTTAAAGAACTTTGAAGGTCTTGATTATAAAGAACTGAAGAAGGAAGTGTGATACTATTATATTTCATTATTATGTCATAGTATATAATATGTGGAATTTTGGTGTCGAGTGATATGAGATTTATTTGAATTTAAATAAATGTAGTATTATTAAATGTATATTATGTAAAAATGGATGTAATGATTGAAAAAAAAATGGCTGAAGACAATTCAAATGATA
>JBFHXM010000022.1:0-12935 GCA_041598975.1 Candidatus Woesearchaeota archaeon
AGTTCTATTGAGGAGAATGTGAAAATCAAGAGTATTACTATCCCAAAACCACTTGTTCATTTTAATTTGAGACTTGAGGGAGCTAATCAAGATATTACTGAGCCATATTACTGGATTTACAATTATTTTGCATATTATTCTGGAAAAGGGTACATAACAATAAAGCTTGAAGACCATCATTATTTTAGTGAGAACAACCAGTTTGGATTAAATTACAGGCAGATGAAAGGGAACACGATAAGAGTTTTCCAAGAGAATTTCCAGCAACTTATTCAACTTGTAAAGGTTCATATGCTTCCGCTTTTGAAAGAGGTCAAGCAGGCTGATTTTTACAGGAGATGGATGGTGAAGATAACTGAGTATGATGAAAAAATACACAGGGAACTTTCCAAAGGCAAGCCGGATAGTGATAGCATTGCAAAATGGAGGGGCGAGAGGAATGAGGCTATCAATCATTTGAAAGACAAATGGGTTATGGAGATTGACGGAGGAAGAATATGGCAGATTCAAAGAAGTGCAACTGAGCAAGGTCTTGATTTTGCACTGCTTCCCCAACTTTTTTTCGGAACAAATCTTGATGACCCACTTCAGAGAAAGAAAACCCTCAAAGAGCAACTTGATGAAACTATCTACAAAGTCGACATAACAAAAGATGCACAGGAGCAGGTTGCAAGGTTTTTGTACAAGTTCTATACGTGGCTTCCAAGTGCGATTCGTGAAACTGAGACAACTTTCAAGATAAAAGTTGCAACACTTAAACAACTTTACTCAAATGTCCAGATGACGATGAATTTCATAAAACCTATTCTGATTGAGATAAACAGGAAGAAGGAGAGTCTTGATGCAAATAATATTTACAAAGGTTTTGAATCGGAGCATCCTGATTTAGTTAATCTTTTCGATTATTCATATTCGTTTGTAAGGAATCTTGGAATAAGGAATTTCATGCACCCGCAAAGGAACAATTACAGAATAGCGGATTTGGAGTACACACCCTATGGTTTTTTCATAAAAAAAGAGTACAAATTCAAAGGTTCTGAGCCAGGCATTGCATCGGGACCATATAAAGGCAAAAGTGGCTTTTTAAATGGGGAAGAAAATGGAAAATATATTTTCTATCCTTGCGACAAGCCAGATGTGACGCAAGAAGAGTTTAAAAATCTCAAGAAGGTCTTGCTTGACCCTAATGACCTGCCAAAATTCCCTATCATGGAAGTTACTTTCATGCAAAGAAGAAGGACAGAAGTTCAGCAAACACAGCAAGGTCCGCAACAAGTTCCCATCATGAAAAACCAAATTGAGATGATTGGTCATGGCTGGAACATCTACGAAATTGCGCATTACAGAAGACAGATGAAGGAGAAGGATTTTGAACTTCTGGAAGGTTTCATTGAAGAGATAAAGGCTGTAAAGGATGAGCTTTTGTATTATGCAAACGACATGAAAGGAGGATATGACCCTGAAGAGATACAAAAACAAAGCGACGCGAAAAAGGAAAGTGGCAAGTCATCGTCTTCTAGCAATGATTTCAAGGATCTTGTTTTTGGACCTTTCCAAGGCATCTACGAAATGATATCGCCTTTCAAGCCAAATGTGAAGATGCCAAGATATCGGGGTGAAGTGCCACCTCCCAAACATCCAATGGAACAACAACACCTTATCGCAAAATTAAGTGCAATGGAGGATACTTGGAAGATTTACAAGGTTTACAAGTTAACGCACGGACACATACAGTTTTAAAATGGAAAGGAGAAACAGATACAACAAGAAAGGAGTGATGCTCGACCAAGAAGCGATAGTTGTAATTGTTACCATAATTTTCATAGGACTTATTCTGTTCTTCTCATTCAAATACACAAATTCTGGAAAGAAAGATTTCGAGAAGATAGCGCCAAATTTAACTTACCAATATCCTACTATGTTTGTCCATTCGTTCTTAATGAAAAAAATTGACGCGAAAGATGTTGAAGTTTTGAAACTTGATAAAACGCAGACATACCAAATCAAAGATTTACTAGCAATGAAGAAAAATACTGAAGTTGATAATGTTGTTCTCAAATACAAAAAGGAGTATGTTTCATACAATTCTCAAACAATTGAAGATTATGAAGATTTCTCAGGAGAGACAATTGATGAAAGTTCATTGCTTTATTCAAGGTACTTCAACAAAAATCTGCCACTTCTTGAGAAGTCAATTGAGAACAAGAATTATTTCTTTTATTTGAAGGATGAGGAAGGGAGGTTTGTAGTTGTTTATTTTAAAAGACCTAGCTCTTCAGAAGAAGATTATCCCGATTCTTGCCCAGATTTGTCCAATTGTGTGGAGGGTTATAGTTAAAAATGATTCAAAATAAGAAAGGGATAGGGTTTTTTACATTAATTGGACCTTTTGTTTTAGTGCTGTTTATAGTTTTCATGATTGCTGCAATCCTGCCTGCTAAAAAAATCCCGGAGAAAATCATTTTTGGGGAGACAGTAAAGTCTATTGATGTTATAAACAACAAAGTGCCTGCTCAGGAGTTTTATCTTAAAGAATCGATTGGAAAAATAATTGATAAGAAAAAAAAAGATTATAGTTTGTCGCTTGGACTTGGAGAAAATTACATAGACAGGTTTTCAAACGAGGTTGACCCGAACGACCCTTTCATGAATTGCAGATACAATAGTAAAAAACTAAACATATGGTACAATGAAAAAAGGTTCAATGTTTTATCTGAAAAGATAGAAGTTAGTGAGAATATGAGTCTTAATGAATTGAATTGCTTGCCAAATTTTGAAGGAGATTTTGAAGAGAAGATGCAGGAGTATCTTAAGTCTGAGCTTGACAAAGAGATTTCAATAGGACTAAAATCACTTAATTTGCAAGAAATAGATGTTAATATAGACTTTGACGAAAGTAGCAAAGAATCCTTGATTAATGTTGTTTCCACATATAGCGAGTCAAATGGCGTAGGAGATGTTTTCCTAAGGCTTGAAACAACAGAAGTTATAGAAACAGACCTTTATCCACAACTGCTTATAACACTGAACAAGGTTGTGAAAGATATCCAGGAAAATATTAAAAGGGAAGTTTTTCCATGTTTGAAAGATGAGGACAATAGCGAAATTTATTGCATAGAAGAAGGTTTTGGAAACATGATTAAAAAAGAAAATCCTCAAGTTTACAATGCATACAAGTTTGATTTGGAAATTTTTGAAGATGAATCAATTTCAAATGATAAGAGCAAGGTCAAGGATACAGCAGACAAGATTGAGAATGATGAGAAAACAGAGTATTACGGATTGAAAGTTACTGTAACTTCAAAGAAGACAGGAAGCATTGAAGAGGAATTCGGACTCATACTCAAAGACAACATCCCATATAATCTTGTAACCTTTTCTCTGACAAATTCACAGATAGCAGACAATATTGTAAACGTGCTTATTGACAAGCCAAGAGACAAGATTGCAGAACAGATTTCATCATATGTTGTTCTTTACTCATACCAAGATTTTTTTAATAAGAATTCATATGGAAATTTTGAGAAATTGAGAAGAATGCTTGATGAGAACAAAATTCCGCAAGAGTTTGAAAAACTAGATTTTGCAGACACGAAAGGGAACCAGTACGCATTTTCAAAGCCGGGTGCTGGTTTGGATATGAACCTTATCCTGATTAACGACAAATCATTTGAGGAGATTGGTGAGAAGGTTGCAAAGAGGGTGCCAATATATCAGATTTACAATCATGAAACAAAGAGTTACGAACTGCTTGACAATAGGCCAGTTTACGTGTTTGTTTTTGCAACAGACAGGAATTACAATTATTATGTGGAAGAGATTGGGAAGGAGACATTCACAAAAAGTATCATACCTCAAACTGTTTTCGGGCCTAATCCTCTGCTTTTTGAACAGAATCTGAAAGTTTACGGGAATCCCGCAAGTTTGCAAAACAGCATCCATTTTTCTATTACTGGTTATGGAGATTCAAGTTTTCATCACTATGACTTATATGTAACCCAGAATGGAGTTGCACCTACAAAAAACTGCGAAGGACAAACTGCAGGATGCCATTATTTCAGTGGTATCGGACTTAGCAAAGAAGGAGAATTTTTAATAACTTCTGATGCACCTACAGATGAAGCACAAAAAAGTGTATATAACAGAATCATACTTTCAGAAGCATTTACCAACGGGCTTAAACTTGAAAATGGCAGAGAGTATACTTTATATGTTGTGCCCGTTGATGGAGCAGGAAATGGGATTTTGAACACAGTTACAAAGCAGTACGAATTTGTAGAGGTCGAAAAGAATACTGCCACACTTGACTCGTATTACAATCTTGAAAGCAAGGGAACATTGAAGCTTGACCCAGGAAGCAAGAAAGTCAAAGTTGAAGACAAGAAGTCGCCACATGTTATGAATTCAATTGCAACAAATGGAGTTATAATTAATAACAATAATTGGCTCACATTTCAAAATTTAAATGCAATCGAACAAGATGTAATCAAAGTCAAAGTTAAATACAACAAATTTGATTTAAATGGAAATAATATTGGAAACGGAGAGGATGAAGTGTCTATCAATGATGGAAAGATAATCCCTTTTGATTTTAATATTGCAAAACTTGAAATTACGAAAATCATACCTGTCGACAAGTCAGGAAATTTTGATTTGGTCGCGTACTCCTCGAGCGGACAGACACACACTGCACATTATCCGTAAAGGATTTTTATTGCAAAAGTTTCAAAAATCAATTTAAGAAAAATTCTTTGAATTAGTCAATTATCAAAAAGATTTTTAAATGAATAAATTATTTATATTTTATGACTGAAAATAAACCTGATAATAGAGACATCCTGATAATCGAAGACCAAGATTGCCCTGTGTGTTTCAAGAAAAAAGCTGTATTCAGCGAGTATGAAATAGAGGACCCTTTTGCAGGACCGATTGCAATTTTCTCAATCAAGTGCAATGCGTGCGGATTTAGAAATTCTGATTTGGAATTCTTAAATGAAGGAACTCCTGCAGAGTACAACGTGAAAATCGAATCAAAAGATGATTTAAATATAAGAGTTATCAAATCAGGTTCTTGCGAGATTAAAATTCCAAATTTCAGAATATCTGTAGATTCAACAATGAATTCAGAAGGGTTTATTTCAAATGTAGAAGGAGTTATTCACAGGTTTAAGAAACAAATAGAATTCATGAAAGGAGATAGTGATTTGGATAAAGCACAAAGGAAAAAACTGAAAAACATTTTAAAGGGTATTGATGAAGTTTTAAATGGCGAGAAAGAGATTACTTTAAAACTGGTTGATGAAACTGGTAATTCTGCAATTATTTCTGATAAAGTAGAAATGAAAAAGATTGGGAAGAAAAGATAACTCTACTTTCTTATATTGCCCATCATACTTTGAACGTTCAATTTTCTCTTGGTTTCATCACTTATTTCTTCAAGAATTAATTTGTTTAGAAGTTCGAGTTTCTGTTCAATGTTTGAGAGTCTTGCATCTATCAATGTGATTTTTGCTTCCATAGATTCAATTTTGTGTTTTGAGATTTCATTGTTTATGTCAGATTTCTCTTGTGAAGAGTTATTATTTTGCGAATGCTGTTGAGGAAAAGGAGAGGGATGAAAATTGCCATTTGCAGTACCCATTGATTGTGGACTTACATTCATGGAAGCATCTTCACTTCCATGCAAAGAGAAACTTTGAGGCATTTCAACGCCCTGACTCGCAGGTTGATTCAATGAAAAATCATCATTTGAAGCATAACTGGGAGATGAGCCCAAGTCAGGCAAACCACTATCTGGAAAAGACGCAGATTGTTGATCTGCGGAAGGATTATTATCAGACATTGTCTCACTTAAACTTGGCAAAGTATGTTCGTCAAGCTTGTAAGTATTGTCTTTTTTTTTAAAAGGATTCAAATTACCTAAGCTAACCATACTTATTACATATTTCTTACTTATTAATATATTTAGTATTACTTGAAAATAAAGAAAAATAGTAGAATTTACTTCTTTTTAGAAGTTTTTTTTGTGGTTGCAGCTTTTTTAGCCGTTTTAGTTGTTGTTTTTGCTGCTACTTTTTTAGCAGGAGCTTTTGCTTTTGTTGCTGTTTTCTTTTTAGGAGCAGTTTTTTTCTTTGGAGTTTCAACTTTAACTTCCACAGTCGGCTGACTTTCCAACTCTAGTTTGTATTCCTTGATTGCCTTTTCAATATCTCTTTTTGAAATCTTGTCCAAACCATGGCCTCGAGAAGAGATGCCTATTATTGAATACAATCCACACCACCCAAATATTCCTGTCAACAACAGAATTATGCCTACAAAGTAGAATGCAAAAAGGGTCATGCCACTTACATATCCATTATAACCTAGAAGAAATAATACTAATGCCATTATTATCCTCAAAGTCCTATCAACATTACCTAAATTGTTTGCCATCTTATTTAAATTGCAACTTTTACCTTTATAAATGTTTCTAGTTTTCGCACATGTATACGGAGACTAGAAATTACTTTCTTCTTCTTTTCTTGAAAGCCTCATTCAAACCATAAAGTCCAACAAGCACCAGAAACCCATTCAAAACCACGAATAACCATACTTTAAAATATATCGAGTATGTCATTAAAGCAAAAGAACCATAAAAATTGATTATTGCAAACAAATGATGATCTTTGTTTAATTTATTTGTAACTTCGAGCATAAAATTTGAAGCAATCGCCAAAACCCCTGTAATTCCTATCAACAATATTATATTATCCAACATTTTCAAGTAGTAATAAATTAATATATTAAATAAAGATTTAAATAGTTTATGGAAGAGGATTTTGAATTAGTCTCAAAGCAGGAATTGATGAGATTAAGGGAAGAGAACAACAAGCTAAAAAGTAATTTGGAAAATGCACCCAAAACAGACAAAAAAGCAGAGTCCCAAAAAAATGTTGACCAAAACAAACTAATTAGCAACATAATTGCAGCATTGCATGAAGAATCAAAAAAAGAAAGGGAACTGATTATTGAAAATTTGACAGAGATTAAGGACTTGAACAAATCCACACTTGACAATCTTTTGACAAAAACACAAGAATTGGACAGCAAACTTGAAGATATGATTGACACAGTATCTCATTTGGTTGAATCCTTGCAAAAAATCGTAGAAAAACTTACAAATTTTGGTAGTGATGAAATCAAGGAAGAGATTAAGAAAATTCAAGATCTTAAACTTGACAAAAGTTTGGACAAAACAAATAGCAAACTTGAAGATATTGACATGTTCCTGAAAAATCTAAAAGTTCTTCTAAGTTATGTCAAACCAAATGATTTCATTTTAAACATGCCTTCAAGTAAATTAGAGAACATAAATGCTTCGCTTCCTTCAATAACTCCTGCAATGGGGGGTCCGACAGAGCAAAAAAATCCTCAAACAAACAATTTGCCAAGTTCAAGCAGTAATCAGCAACTTCCAAGCAACAAACCACAAAATTTTCCAAACAAATCATAAATCGACAAATAATTTTTTCTATAAAAAGTTTGCAATTACTGGAATTAAGAGTACATTCATTAAATGAATTCTTCTGACTTTTAACAACAAAGTCAAAAATCCTAATGAAGACGACAAAAAAAGTATTAACATTCCAAGAAAACCTGAAAAATAAAATATTATGCAAAATATAAAAATTATTATTGAAAAGTTTATTTTCTTAAGGCTTATTTTTGAAACATATTTCAAAATTGTTTTACCTAAAAATAGTGTTATAAAAAAGCAAATTAACCCTACTAACATTGAAATTGCCAAAAATGTGTAAAGCTGACTTCTTGAGATTTCATGAGTTAGTTGTGAAATTGCAATTATGCTTCCGTTTCTTGCCCTTGAAATCAAATGAAAAGTAACCAAGCTCAAAGTAAAATTAATGGTATTAACAACACTTGTCAAGATTATAAAAAACCTTGATGTAATGTCTCTGAAAAACAAAGATGAAATCGTAGCCGCCTGTGCATTTCCCAAACCGGGCAACACTGAGCACACTGCAGAGGCAATTCCTCCTAAAAACACAACTTTGACAAAAGAGAAATCCCATTTGAAATCGAAATCAAAATTCTGCTTTGGAAAAACATCGCAACTAGTCGCTAATGAATATAGGATAGTAGATATGCCGAAAATCCCCGAAAACAAAACCAGCAAAGGTTCATTTATCAAAGATGAGTTTAATATTAACAAGCCCAAACTTCCCGACAAAAAAACTATGATAAGTGCCCAAAAAAAATCATTCATGTTTTTTTCAGTGAACAAGAGCCCAATAATCGTCAACAAAAGAAGGTATGGTATAAACGTTTTCATTAATAAGTAAATAATTTCCAATTTAAAAATAAAAACTGGCAATAAAAGCAATGTCAGAAAAACTCCTGACAAACTCCCCAACGCACTCAAAAAAATTGCTTCATAACCTCTCCCTTCCAACATTAATTTGTGACCTGGCAATATAGAAAGTACTGTATCAACATTTGGCATCCCAAAAATTATAGATGGTATGAAGTCAATAAATGTGTGAGTTACACTCATTGCAATAATGAATATCACAACAACAGAAATAGGAACCACATCCAATATGACTGACAAGTAAACCAGTGCTAAACTTGAAATTAGATTAATATGAATTCCAGGAAGAAGTCCTGTAATGATACCTGTAAATATACCTAATAATGCACTTGCCAATATCAGATATAGTTCCATATTTTTTTTGAAATTTCCATTTTTAAAATACATTCTGTAAAAATTTATCCCAAAATTGATTTTTTTATCCAGAATAAGAAGATTCATTTATAAAGAACCAAGAATTATAATGTTTAGATGATGTTAAAGTTAGGCAATTTTGTTGATGAATTGATAGGAGAATTGCAAAAGGACACAATTACAACCATTTTCGGCCCACCAGGAGTTGGAAAATCAACAATTTGTTTTCAATACATTATAAAGTGTGTTGAAAAGGGGAAAAAAGTGATTTACATAGACACAGAAGGAGGATTTAGTGTTGAAAGAATAAAACTGATAAATCCAAACATTGATTTAAAAAATATTATTATTTTTTCTCCGAAAAGTTTTGATGAGCAAAAAACCATAATCAATAATCTTAATAAGGAGATTAAAAATTCAAAAACCATAGGTCTTGTTGTTATTGATTCTTTAGTCATGCTTTATAGGCTTAAACTTGGAGATGCGCCTCAAAAGATAAATACGGAGTTAGGGGAGCAATTACGACTTTTAACAGAAATTTCCAGAACATTTCATATTCCTATTTTAGTTACTAATCAAATGTATGTGAATTTTGACACAAAAGAGAAAAAGATGGTTGGTGGCAATCTTATTGAATACTGGTCAAAAACTATTATTGAGATGGACAAAGAAAACGACATTAAAAAGATAATACTTAGGAAACACAAATTCAAAAAGGAAGGAGAGGAGAAAGCTTTTGATATTGATAAAAGTGGATTAATAGAGGCAAAGGGGAGGAGTTTTGGGTTTTTCAAGTAAAGGAGAGGTTTATAAAAAAATTATTTTTATATTATAACATGACTAAACCTGTAGAAACATGCAAAGTAAGAATTAATTCTGTAGCAGTAAGAAAACTATTAGAGATAGCAACTGGAAATATAAAAGGTTATCCCGAAAGATTGGAAGGCATTATAGATGTAACATTTATTGACAAAAAAAACGACTTAATTGAGAGAAATGAATTCCGTACGCCTCAAGAAGCAAGAGATTATGTTATGGAAAAATTGATACAAATTCCTGGTTCTGACATAAGACATGACAGTATAATACATTTTAGAGAAAAAAGAAAAACAAATCATATATATGTAGAAAATGAAAATGGCAGGAGTATTTTTATAAAATATGATGTAAAAAAACAATAATATTTATTTTAATTCTTCAATTGCATTTAGAACATTGTAAATTTCATTTCTTGTGAAAGAATCCAAACTGGACATGCTTGTGATTACTTCAAGCTGTTCCTGGGCCTTAATTAAATCCTCCACTTCAGAGGCATCATTTAACAATTTGATTGCATAATCAATTTCATTTCTTATTTTTTGAGGTGTGTCATCTTCAATTAAAGATTCAAGAACCTCAATTAATTCTGAAATATACTCATCCATTTTTCTTTATACATTTAATGTCTTATTTATTATTTCAAGGCTTTTTATTAAAGCATTTATGCCTATTTTCAAGTCTAATACACAATTGCAAACAACATCAATTTCTAGATTATTATTGTTTTTTCCAATATTTATGTTAATATCTTTTGTTTTAAAGTCAAAATCCTCTTCTTTTAATAATTCATAATATAAATTGTTTTCTTTGCCAAAATCAAGAATAAAAGTGGATTTGAAATTCATCTGGCTTTAATAGGTTCAAGAACCCTATCTTGTTTTTTTTCAAGTGATTTCTCCCCACAGTGAGGGCATCTTATTCTTCTGTCAACCAACACACTGTTGATTAATTTTTTACAGGAACCACAAATATATTCTACCATTCTTTAGTAAGGTTTGTACGCTTTTCCCACGAATACTTTCTCACAAGCTTTACATTCCCAAATACCATAAGCTTTCCTTTTAACTTTATCTTCTTTCCCACAGAAAGGACATTTGTGTTTTGCTCTAGAGTGCTTTTCAATATCACTTACTTTTTTTCTTAAAGTGTTACCGTATCTAGAACCGAATCTGCCTGCACTACCTTGTTTTTTTGTAACCATTTTTGATATCTTAGTTTTTTATATATTAAAAGAATGAATTTTCGTTTATAAAGATTGTGGGAGAAATGGCTTTTATTTCTCGATATCGTCGTGATACATCAAACCTAACTGTGCTCCTTTGTACATGACAACATTGCTTGCGTTTTTCGCAGCGTATTTGAGTGATTTTTGTATGCCGAAACCTTTGGAGTGGTAGTAGAAGAAAGTGCCTGCAAAGCTGTCTCCTGCGCCTGTTGTGTCAACCACTTTTTTAGGTTTTACTGCATGACAATAGTACTGTTTTTCTCCGTCATATGCATATGAGCCATTACTCCCGTCCGTTATTATTACTATTTTCGGGCCTAGATTGTTTATTGTTTGCAAACAATCTTTTATGCTTTCTTTGTTTGTAAATTCCTGTGCTTCTTCTAGGTTGAGAATAAGTATGTCTGTTTTCTTTACTAAAGATTTTACATTTTTCTCTTTTTGGATGAGATGTGAACTTAAATTAAAGCAAATGTCTGAGTTTGGGCTTGTTTTTTTTACATGGTCTGCGATTTTATTTAGGGTTTCAAAGCTTTTTCCTGCTAGAGATGAGAAATAATAATGTTTTGCTTTCAAGTCTTTTAAATTGAAGTCTTTAATATCTAGGAATGCATTCTGGCCCCTATATGTGAATAGGATTCTGTCGTTGTCTTTTGTATTCAAGAGTATGGATTTTGCACATGCCCTTTGTGATATTTTGTTTTTGAATAACTCAACTTTGTCTTTTCTTAAAACATCTTCGATTTTATTCTGACTTTCGGACGAGATTTTTCCTAAGTAAGATACTTTCCCACCTAATCTGCTTATACATATACTTACATTCACACCGCCACCACCTACAGAAGATTTGAAATCGTCATCTATTCTTACTTTATCGCCAAGATGGAATTCTGAAAGATTGATTGGTGCGTTTATCTCAGTGTCTAGTACATTTGAGCCTATTACTATGAAGTCCGAGTTCTCTTTTTCGTATAATTTGAAACTCTTTTCTAGGGTTTCCACGCCAGGTAGGGGCTTGCCACTTAGGAATTTTACAAGTGCGCCTCCTGCAAGACTTGCATAAGAGAACTTGTTTATGTTTGAGAAAGTGTTTACTGCAGTTATACTATGTCCACCACCTAGATATGTGAATGCGTTTGAGTTTGCTATTGCTTTGAGGATTCCTTTTGTTCCTACTTCAAAGCCTTCAAGCTCAAAATTACCTGCTGGCCCTTTGAAGTAAATAGATGCAGAGTTTTTCATTATTGTTTCATAGAATTTTATTGTATGTGTACCAATGTCTTGAATTAAGTATTTGCTTAACAGGTCTTGGGATTCGGAGGTTTTAATATCTTCAACTGCTATTTCTACTCTTTTTTTGTTTTTCTCGTCATAGATTGCGATATCTTTTGGGATTACAAATTTAGTTGGATATTTTTCGATTAGAGATTTGATTTCGTTGTATTTGTTTAGGTATCCTTTATCTTTTAGGAATTCTTCTTTTCTTCCTAGTTTGTGTCCTTTTATTAGAAGTGCAATTTCTCCTATTACTCCTGAAAGAAGGATGTGGTCGACTTTGTTTGATTTCAGGTTTGCTTCCATTATTTCTACAAGGTCGTCTGGTTTTGCACCTCCTAGAGCATATATCGAAGGCCTTTTTACATCTAGAATGTTGTTTAATCCAAGTAATTCCTTTTTCATAATTTCCCCAGAAAGGATTGGAATTTTTGTGAAGCTTACAATTGAAGTTTCTTCCCTGTGTGCTTTTGAGAATGCATCAAAAACATAATAATTGAAGAAATTTTCAAGTTTTAATATTTGATTATCTTTTATCTTTAGATTTATCTCATCTTCGTAAAACTGAAGGTTTTCAAGCATTAGTATTTCTCCAGATTTTAATTTGCTGATTTTGTCTTCAACATTTTTTGAAAATATTTCTGGAATAAAATTTACTTTTTTCTTCAACTGGTCCGAGAGAAGTTTTGCATGTTGTTTCAGGCTTATGCAGTCGTCTTTTCCTTTTCTTCCCTGATGTGCAAGGACAACTACTTTTGCGCCTTTTTCTGCAAGCTTTTTTATTGTTGTCGCATGGTCTATTATTCTTTGGTTTAAAACTACCTTGTTTTTTATAATTGGCGAGTTTATGTCCACTCTTACTCCTACAATCTTGTCTTTCAAGTCAAAATCGTC
>JBFHXM010000023.1:0-12834 GCA_041598975.1 Candidatus Woesearchaeota archaeon
AGGTAAACGTAAGTGATGGAACTGATATTGTAATTATAGATAATGAAGGTGATGTTTATTTTGAAGGGCAAAGTCATGTAGAAAATCGTGCTTCAATAAGTTCTTTTGAGACTTTAGAGGTTTACGGAACTTTTTTCAACAAGCAATACTCATATTTTGCAAATTTCACACAAGACCTGACATCATTGCCACCTGGATTACAAGGGGTATTTGTTAGGGGCGACGATAATACTAGTAAAACATTAATTGCAAATAATAATGAAATTTACACTCTTGGAAAAGGTGTTTATCAAGGAAGCCAGGCAAATTGTACAAATGATGGCAGTTACTGCGTGGCCGACACTTTGCAAACACGAGATTATTTTTGCGATTTGACTGGTATTGGAGATTGTAATGTTAATGTTACAAATACACAGGCATGTTCTGATGAAGATGGAAATCATTGTATAGATTCAGACACATATCAAATTAGGGATTATTTTTGCAATTTAATTCCTGGTGATGGAAATGATGCTTGTGATTATACTGTGAACGGAACTACTAATTGCCTTCCAGACGGCAGATATTGTAGCGAGAACACTTTGCAAACACGAGATTATTTTTGCGACATTTTGGGAAGTGGAGACGACAGATGTACACATTCTGTAACTGCTTCAAGAAATTGTCCAGCATCAAACTATTATTTTTGTAGCGGCATTAATAGGTATTTGAAATCATATACTTGTACCGGAACAAATCCTAATAAAGCTTGTACTACAACTAATGTATTTATACAAACTTGTTCTGCTCCAGGACCATCCTATAGTGCGTGGGCCTGTGTAAGTTCAACTAGAAGAGCAAGAACAGTCACTACCTATGCCCCTTATTGTGCGAGTGCGAGTTGTCAAATAAGTAGTTCAGAATCTACACAATATGAAAATGCGCCTCCAGGACAAATCTGCAGCGGAGGTTCTTGGAGATATCCTAATTGTCCTGGCAGCGTATTTTTTTATGTTGCATCTAAATCATTATTATCAAGCGGATACGGATGGTGTGTATATGGTGGCTGGGAAAGTGAGGATTTTAATTGTGGAAGAACTTCATTTAATCCATCTACAGGAAATTTTGAAGGGGTGAAATGTCTATATTGTGAAGGAGATGGTTCTGGAGGACAAGAATGTACTACCCTTGTTCATTCACCATAAACATTTTTTATCTTTCAATAATTTTATCAAAAATCCTATTGCAATGAGAAATTGTCTCAAAATGTTTTTGCGTTTTAGTAGGATAAAAATTAAACTTTTTATCTCGAGAGAAATTTTCAACCATGCATGTTGAGCAGTAAGGCTTGTATGCGCATCTGTCGCAAATAACATTCTGTTCAAGCATAGAATTAAGTATCGCTTTGGCACTCTCCTTTCTTCTAAAAATTTCGCTCCATTCATCCTCGAAAACACTGCCAACTAAAAACTCCTCACGCCCCATTGCCTCATTGCAAGTATAGATATTTCCATCAATGTAATAAGTAATTTGCCCAGTTAAAGCTCCGCAAGGACTTTCGTACTCAGTATGGTATCCTGGCGTATTTTCGATAATCTTTTGTATGTAAAGTTCAACAATCCTCTCTGTAATTTTAATTCCTTTTTTATGTAGTTCTTTTAGATATTCTAAAGACTTTTCAAAAAAATCCACAAACTTTTCCTTTGTATAAGAAATACCTCCAGTTTCAGTTGCCCTGCCAACAAAAGTCAAAGCCCTGATATTGATATAATTTATATTATACTTAAGATACTCATCTATAATCTCTTTGTGATAAGGAAGCGAGTACGAAGTTATAGTCATAAGTGCATTAACTTTCTTTCGTATCTTCTTCTCAGTATAAATTTTGTTAATCCTTTCTATCCAATAAACAACCTTCTCATGTGTACCAATTTTCTTGTTCTGCAAACCAAGTATAAATCTGTTTTTATCATGAACATATGCTGGCCCGTCAAGAGAGGTGCAAATTGTAACATTATTGTCGATAAGCCAGTTTACTCTCTCTTCAGTCATTAGTGTGAGATTGGTAACTAAAGCAAATCTCAAATCCTTTTTATACTCTTTATTCAACTCCTTTGCATAAACAACTACTTTCTTCAATACTTCATAATTTGCAAGAGGTTCTCCTCCTTGGAATTCTATTGTTTTTGCTTTTCCAGGAGATTTCATTACAAATTCAACTACCTTTTTAGCAGTATTAATATCCATATTAAACTTTTCATCAATATCGCAAGCTGAAGCGAAACAATAATTACAACTTAAATTGCATCCTTTTGTCAAAATCAGGATATGGAGCGATGTGCTATTGGCTAAAAAAGAATATCGTTTTGATGTTTTTTGAACAACAGAATCAAAATTTTCAGAAGTGATGATGGTCCCTCTTTCTTTAAGCAACAAGAAAAGTTTCTCATTTTCAATCTTTCCCCTACGTAACTGTCTAAACCCGTTCTTGCTTAGGAAAACAAAATTGCCATCGTCAAGAGTTAAAAGGAAAATGTTTTTCTTATAGCGCTTATACCTATAAAAATTCAAGAAATAATCTTCATTCTCTTTTTTCAGAAAAACATTTTGCATAACAATAAAACAAAATACAATGTTTATAAAATTTTCTTCAATCCTCAATTACAAAAATATATAAATAATGTTATTGGAAATATTTTATGGATTTTAAAAAGATAAAATTTCCGCACATATTATTAGTCTTATACCTAATACTTTTTACAGTTTTAGGTATAAATCCTCTTTCAGGAAGAGAAGTTTGGTTTGCAGAAAATCTACCAATATTTTTGATAGTGTTATTTTTGGTTTTAACATACAGAAAGTTCGAATTTTCAAATCTTTCATACTTTTTGATGTCATTTCTAATCTTTTTGCACACAATAGGTGGTTATTACACTTTTGCAAATGTGCCTTTCGATTTCATAACAAACTTGTTCGGATTTGAAAGGAACCATTATGATAGAATGGCGCATTTCACAGTAGGTTTTTATGCGTACCCGATTGCAGAATTTCTAACAAAAAAGAAATTAACAAACTCAAAATGGGTTACATATCTCTTTGCAATCTTTGCAATAATGAGTGTGGCAGCAGGTTACGAACTATTTGAATGGCAGTTTGCACTTCTAGGAAGTCCTGATGCGGGTGCAGAAGTACTAGGTTCCCAAGGCGACCTCTGGGATGCGCAGAAAGATATGCTTGCCGATACTCTTGGTGCAATCTTTGCAATATTCTTATTTGCTTTCACATCAAATAAAACTAAACAAGATAAGAAGTTTAAATCAAAAACATAATTATAAATGGCAAGATTTATCAGAAACAAAAAGGCAAAGGGAACTGTTGCAGAAAACGAACTTATACACATGTTTTGGGAGAATAATTGGGTTTGTGTTAGAGTAGCTGGGTCGGGTTCAACAAAATACCCTTCTCCCGATCTTCTGGCCTCAAACGGATTTAAAAGGATAGTTATGGAAGTGAAAGTTATAAATTCGACAAAAAAGTATTTTTCTTCAAAAGAAATCGAGGATTTGAATTTTTTTGCAGAGAAATTTGGAGCAGAAAGTTGGGTTGGGATAAAATTTCAGGAAAATCAATGGTTTTTCTTACCAACAAACGAACTTGAAAAAACCAAATCAGAAAATTTTGCAATAGACATAATCTCCATGAAAAGGAAAGGATTTAAGTTTGAAGACATTGTTTTGTGAATTTCATCACTTTAAAATAGTTATTTTTAGATAATTTTATAAATGTAAGATATTTAATATTAGTATATTTAAAAATGGACGAAAAAAAAATTAAAAACGCTTTTAAAAAAGTAAAAAAGGACACAGATTACCTTTTAAAAGAAATAACCTCTTTAAAAATCGAACTAGCAAGAGAAGAGATGGGAAAAAAGGATGTTTCTGGAAGCAAGAAGATTGACAATTTCATTAAGAATGTTGAAGATGAGTTTAAGAAATTAAATTTAAGTTTAAAAGAATTGGAAGATAAAATAAAGCATAATGAAAATACTTTAAAAGCCACTTCAAAAAATATTGAAAAGTTAAATAATCTTCATGATAAGAACTATCAAGATATTGAACAAAATTATTTGAGCGTAAGTTCAATTGAAGAGAGATTTGCCGAATTTACTGAGTTGATTAATGAAAAAGTAGATTTGGAAATTGGTTCCTTGAAATTAGAATTAACAGAAGAAATTGCAAGAATTTATGACAAGTTTTACTTAAAAGAGCTGGAATTTGAAAAAGCAGCGAAAAAAACTAAAGCAAAATCTGCGACTTCTTCAAAAACAAAAAAAATAATCTCAAAAGAAGGACCTGAAAACATAAAAACAATTTCCTCTGAAGAACCTAAAAAGGAAGGAAAAGTGAAAAAGGTTTTGAAATGGTTGTTTGTTGATGAAGAGGAAGACGATTCAGAAATTAATGATGTTAAAAAAGAAGTGAAAAACAAAAAAAACTAACTTTTCTTTCATAAGGTTTATATATAAATGTTAATGTTATATTATTATGACAGACGATAATGATTTAAATACTTCTCAAGAATTGCCATTGCTGACATTTAACTCATTATTGAATTTTCTAAGAGAGGAGAAAAAAAACAAAATTCTTACAAAAATTCCTGACTTGTTTTACGAGGCTTTGGAAAAATATTTGGAAAGCAAAAAAGAGGAGATACTCAAGTTGAAAAACGATATCTCTTCAAAACAGAAACTTGACAAGGAAAAGTACATTTTGAAAAAATCAAAAGAAGTTTGCCTTGAATTGATAAACTTAAGATGTGTAAAAATTAGTAATATTGCAATCAAAAACAAAATATTTGGTGACGATGCGATGAACGAGCAGAATATTCTTGAAAGAGAGGAAATATTTTTAAAAAAAGTTCAATCTAATATAGTAAAGGTGAAGGGAGTTAACATTTAAAGGATAAAAATGGCATCAAAATATAATAAAACTGTTGAAAGAAATTTCTTGCTTGGAATTAGCATACTATTTGTTCTTCTGACTTTGTTCATAATAAAGGATTTGTTCACTATATTGATTTCTAGTTTGATTCTTTCATATTTTCTTTATCCAATATACAAATATTTTCTTGAGAAAATCGGAAGCGAAAGAATTTCATCCCTTTTAACTTTGTTAACCTCTACAATCTTGTTTTTCATTCCACTTGCTTTACTTTCTTATTTTTTAATTATCAACCTTATAAAAATTGTTGTGCAATACAAAGAATACATTGAAAACCCAGACATATTAAATGCAGTGATAAACAACTTTCTTGGTGAGATTACAACTTCTAGCACATTGTCCTCAATAAACTTTGCTGAGTATATCAATGCTGGCGTAAGTTTTGTTGTAGAAATTTCAAAAAATTTCTTTTCATCAATTCCAAAAATGATTGTTTATTTCTTCATAATGATTTTCATAAGTTATTACATTTTAATGTACAATAAAAAAATACTGCGTGCGGTTAATGATTACATTCCGTTAAGTTTGAGAAGGCAAAATGTGATCATGAATAACATCTCAAAAAATCTTAGGGTTTTGTTCAGAGGCTATTTTTTGACAGGGATTATTCAAACTTTTGTAGCATTGATAGGTTATATTATGTTTGGTGCACCGAACATCCTGATTATAACTTTCCTGACGTTGCTTGCAAGTTTGATTCCGTATTTGGGTACGCCTCTTGTTTGGGTGCCGGTAAGCATTTACATGATTGTTATGGGCAACAAGTTGGGAATATTCTTGTTGTTGTACGGAACATTAGTTATAAGTTTGGTAGACAATTTTGTACGGCCATACCTTATGAGCGACAAGGACACAATTCACCCGTCTTTAGTATTCATAGGTTTTATTGGAGGGATGCTAGTATTTGGGATAATTGGCATTATATTAGGGCCGATTATAATTTCCATTACGGCAATATTGTTGAAATACCTTCAGGAATCTTATGGCAATCCTGAAAATTTCTAAATTTCTCTATAGTTTTTACTACCTGTAAATAAATGAAGAAAATATTAAATAAACATAGTCTGTAAATATTTAAGTGGAAGGAATATATAGTGGGATTTATGAAATTTTTGAAGTAATATTAGCAGTTTTTCTTTTGTTAGTAATTGGCGGAATAACAATTGCAGTTTCAAGCCCACACTATCTCCAAGCAACAGCAACAGCAACAGAAGTTTCTTATATTGCAACACTTGTCTCTAATTACGATACAAAAGTTCAATTGAAGTACGAGGACACAGAGATAGACATTCAGGAAAAGAACATACTTCTCTCTTACAAGAACACAGACACACTATCTAAAGGGTATTTTGGTGATGAAGTTGCCATAGTTAAGAAAACAGACGGCAATTATGTTCTTAATGAAGATGTGGAAAATGGATGAAGACATTTATCTCAATTTCTTTTACAAGGTGATAAGCAATGGTTACTTGGTTGAGAAATTAAATTTGATTTATTCTTTTCAAGACAAACAACTTACAAAAAGAGATTTGATTAAAAAAAACATAACTGTTGAAAAAGCAATCGTAGGTTTCAGACTTGATGATAAGAAAATATTGTTAGTTGAAGACTTCCCATTAAATTTTTTACTATCTTACGGAATATTGGTCGGAGACAAGTCAGAATTGTACGAATATATGGTTCAGGACAAGGGAAATGTTGAAACTTATATTTCTGACAAATCCGTTTTGGAAAAAATAAGAAGAAAAAAAGACGTAGAGGAAAGTTCTGTAAAAAAAATAAGTTACAGGGATATATACAAAAAAACATTCTCTGCAAATTTCGTAAAGCCAAAAATAATGAACGAAATATTTGATTACATAAAAGACGTCAAAAAATTATCTATGCAGCAGATACATGTGATAAACTCTAAAAACATTGAAAACTTCATCCCAAATGTTAAAAAAAATCATTTCAATCTTGCAAAATCAATGTCAATTCCTCTAATACGGCTCATAGAAAAAAACTTTATTAAGAATACAACAATAAACATATACGACAATTCAACCCTAAAAAAAATCATCAAGCCACTTTTCACATATAATGTGGAGGAAATTCAGTATGTTTGCAAGAAAAATGGCATGATGGTGTACAGGGACGTTACTAGGAATTATTTTATTGACATTGAAGAAAAAAAAGAGGAATTCATAAAAAAAATTCAAGATGCAGAAAAAGTTAATTTCAATAAAGAAAAAGTAATTGCTAATATTCAAAATTCAAAACCTATTAGAGTTAGCTCTTCACATGGCGAAATGCCCCTCCCTATTTGGAAAAGCACTGAGGAAAACAGATATCTTGAAATAGAGGACAAAGAAGATTTTAGGTTGATTTCAGGACTTAATGTAAAACTTGATGCAAATCTTTTCAATGAGATTTACTTGCAAACAACAGGAGGAAAAGGGGTTGTATATAAAAACAAGTTCTTATATGAAAAAATGCTTCCCTACCTCGAAAACATATCTATTAATTACGAAGGAGAAATTCATTTTAAAGACATAAATGATTTGATATTCAAATTCATCTTTCACTCTGAGTCAATAGACCATCATTTGATTTTACTTAAAAAAGAGAAAATTAACTCTGATAAAATTAATCAGTTTTCAAGTTATATTAGAAAATTACTGAAATTGATTATTGAAAAAACAATTGAGTTCAATAGAACCCCTCACTTTAGAAAACCTCATGAAATTGTAGAATATTTCTATCTTGATATTATAAAAAAATTAAATGATATTTATGCTAATTACTTAATTTATCCTTCAAAAGAGATTCTTTTAACTGAAACTCTCGAAATTGTAGTTCTGTTTAGAAAAGTGCTCAAAGAAAATATTGTCAAACTTGATGAACTTTATTATTTTAAAGAGATATTCTTCACATTAATTAAAATTTCAAAAGAATTTGATGATGGGATTGAATCTAAACTAGAAGAAGACATAAGCAACTTTTTTTCAGAAGACAAAAACACAAACAAGATTAAATTGCACATAGAACAAGAGCAGAAAGAGGAAAGCAGTTTCACCTATCTGGATTTTTACAAAGATGTGGTTCTTATTAATTCAATCTCAAAAGACAAGGATGTGAAAATATACTTGAAAAAAGATTTTGATTTATTAATACTAAAAGACATAGAAACAATTTCAGTGTTGCCAGATTACAAAGAGTACATAATTCCGAACATGAAAAAGTTAAGAGAGATATTCAAGTATTCTTACAAGGAAATTAGTCAGAAAATAAAGAAATACAGCAAGGATAACATTCAGGAGGGGAAAATAATAATACCTTTAAAAGATAAGAAAGCAGTTTTGAAAAAAGATTTTTATTCCATATATAAAAAATATGAAGGTTATAGGGAAATTGCTGAAAATGATTTCTTTCTGGCCCTTATAAAGAGAAAAAACTAATCTTTTTTGGAAAAAACCCTTTTTCACAAACATTTTTAAATCTAAAAGCATATTATATCTTAAATGGCTAAAAGAGAGAATACTTTGCCCTTTGCACCAATTGGTCAGCTTATTCAGGATGCTACTGGAAAGCGTGTTTCAAAAGATGCAAAAGAGAGCGCAGCACAAGTTTTGGAAGAAGTTACAGAGATTATTGTTAAAAAGGCAAACTTGCTTGCAGAGAACGCAGGCAGAAAAACAATCAAGGTTAAAGATATAATTTTAGCATATAATCAGGAGAAAAGTAATTTATGAAAAATGGGAGGGTTACCAATTAATGCACTTGAAAATTTGATGAAAGAAAAAGGGGCGCAAAGAGTTAGCGAAGATGCAAAAGAAGAGTTAAAGAAAATTTTGGAATCTTACTTATATGATTTGTCAATCAAAGCTTCCAAGATTGCACAACATTCAGGCAGAAAGACTATAAAATCTGGCGATATTCTTATCGCAAGAGAATAATTTTTATCCAAAATCTTATTTTTTTCCACAAAAAAACAATTTTTTTGAACTTTTTTGAATTTCGGGATAAATTTTCAAAACAATTTTTTTATAATTGATATTTTTTTATTAATTATGAGATATAAATCCTGTTGGTTGCAAACTATAATTATTTTCGTATTACTTGCATTTAATATTGGTTTTGCATATCCGCAAACATATATTTCAGAAGTTAATTTTGTTGATATTGAATATGTGGAAATTTATTCTGATTTAAAATTAAACCTCTCACAATCATTGTTTTATGATGATGCAGGAGCAGAAAAAGCAAACATCCTAAAACTTGTTAAAAACAGCGATTCAAATTATTATTTGATTGCAGGCAGCAATTTTTTGGATTTTTATAACATTGAAGATTTGGATTGTAATATATATTATTCAGGGAAAACAAATTTAGGATATAGGAACTTAAGAAATGCAGGAGAAAATTTCACCTTACAAATTAATGAAAGTTTTAATCTAAGTTTTGTAAAAATTCAAGATTACAATTTCAATGTAAATCAAAGTTTGAACTACAATCTTGGTGAAAACTTGTATGTTATTTCAAATAAAACTCCATGCTTGCCATTTAGAGAAAAAGGAAAACAAGAAGAAAACAAAGAAGAAAAACAAGATTTTGACAGAAGCAATGAGACAGGAGAAGACATGTTACAAAACAACCTCTCTCAAATTTCATGTAAGGATGATTTTGAAATAAACCTTTACGAGGAAAGAATTTTTTCACAGGCAGAATTTTCATTTTTAACAAATTTGAACAATTACACAATCGAATACTGGATTGAGAATTATGGTGGTGAGATTGTCAAGGACAAATACAAAACCAAAAATAAAAACAAAAAAACGTACACTCCAAAAGGAAGTACCGAAATATATGTTATCAAATCATTTTTACATGATAATGATAATGGTTGCATTTATCATTCTGAAAAAGAGTTCTTATACTATAACAATAAGGCAGAAAAACATGAGGAAAAAGTCTCACTTGAAAAAGAGAAAATCAATGACATAGAATCTTATGTTAGCATATTGAATAAAGGCAAATTATTCTTTTTAAAAGATAATTTCATTGAGTTTGAAATATACAAAGGTTCTGACACTAAAAAAAGGAGTGTTTATCTTTTTATTGATAATTACAAGATTGCATCATTTGAAACATACAAGAATTCGAAAATAAAGGGAAGAGCTTATATTGATGAATATGCAGATTTGATTTCAAAAAATTTCAATATAAGCATTATTGGCCTTAATAAAAGTGATTTTGCATCTGTAAAAATATCTAAAACAACAAACAATACCATTACAAGAAAAAGCAATAAGCCAGAGATAAATTTTTTCTCTTTTGAAAACAATACTGCAAGCTTCAACATTTCTTATTATGAAAATCAAACTCTTGAATTTGAATGCTATATCTCAAGAATCAAGACAAAAGTTTCAAATGTTCAAAGATTCAATTTAAGTAAGAGTAATTTTTCATTAACTCTAAATATAAATGAAACAAGATTAAATAAGAAATTAAAAAGTGAAAAAAATTCAAACACTGATTTGGCAGAATTGAAGTTGACTTGCAGATATAAAAGTCCAGGCAAGAGTTATTATAATTACTTGAACAAAAACTTTAATTACACATTTTTGAAGGTTCCAAAAACAAAAAAATCATTGGTTTTTGCTGAGAGAGATTTCAATCTAAATAATGTTGATGAAAATTTTTACGACATTAATTTTCAAAATTATGTACTTTCAAAGAAAAAACCTTTTGAGGAATTATCATTAGTTGCAATGGATGAAAATCTACTTGAATCGGACAATGAGGTGATATATGAGTCAAAATCTATCAAATCAAAAAACAATTCTTATTTCTTGGCTTTTGCTGCATTATGTTTGTTGAGTATGGGATTTATTATAGTTTGGTAAAATAACTAAAACAAGAAAAATAAAAAGAAAATCAATTAGAAACAGTTTCATTATCTTCAGTAAAAAAGATATTTTCCAGCATATCAATTGGAAGCCATCTCAAAAATTTGAATGAGAATTTTTCTGGATAAACATTTATCTCTTCTTCTTTGAATCCTGTCAAAACTTTTGAAGTCCCTTCTGCATCTAAATCGCTAATTACACTTACAAACAAAGCTTCCCTAAGTTCCACTTCACCTAATTCTTCTTCAATTTCTTTGATAAGCACGTCTTCACTTGAAACTCCAAAAAGTTCAATATCTGGAATTTCATTTTTTTCCATGATGATTTCAACATAGGTTTCTGTGGAGTTTTCTGATTCAATAATTGTAATAACCTCTTCTGAGGTCAAACTTGTATTTATCTCAATGCCAGCAATTGTCAAATCTTCTGTCCCCATCAAATTGTATGTTTCATCTCCTGAAAGTGCTTCTTTGAACACTTCAGGCGAAACTAAAATGTAAAGGCTATTATCAGTATCATCAACTTTTTTTAGGTATTGTTCATTAATGTCCTCAACTTCTATTGTTGACACATTTTCTTCTGCAACACTTCCATTTTGAAGAGGAATTTCTAGACCAAATTGCACATTATCAGGGTTTCCATACAATATGTTTATATCTCCATTCATTGTGCTTAGATCTTTGTAGTCCATGTAAATAAGTGTGCCAACACCTGCAAATATCAGGATTACGAAAACAATTGTTGCAAAAATCGCAAACATGATTTTCTTTATGATTTTGAATATCAAAACTACTACTGCAAGTATTATTATAATATAAATTATCAGACTAAGTTCCATTGTAATATAATTATGAATTTAATGTTTTTTAAAGCTTTAGTATAACTTCATCTAAAATACTGTTCCAAACAGATTTATAAATAAAGGTTCTTTACTTTTTTTTATGAATTATAAACTGCACTTTTTAGGAACTGGATGTATGTTGCCGACAAAAGAAAGAAATCCTTTGTCTGTAGCACTTGAACACAACGGAGAGATTTTTCTATTTGATTGTGCGGAAGGAACCCAAAGGCAGATAAAAACCATGAAATTGCCAATTGGAAAAATAAAAAAGATTTTTATTTCGCACTGGCATGGCGACCATACATTAGGACTTCCAGGACTGCTTCAAACACTCTCAAACACAGACAATATTGAGAAAGTTGAAGTGCATGGTCCAAAAGATACAAAAAAATTTATGAAACATGTATTGAACTCAAGCATATTTGACTCAAAAATAGAAATAAAAGTTATTGAGCATGACCCTAAAAAAAATCAGGTTTTAAATATTATTGATAATGCAAATTACAGTTTGGATTGTGTAAAACTGAATCATAGTGTTCCTTGTATTGGTTATTCTTACAAGCAAAAAGACACATACAATGTAGATTTGAAAAAACTTAAAAAAGTAGCACCTGAACTAGAAAAAAGTCCTCTTCTTGCAAGGGCTAAAATGGGCCTTCCAATCGAGTATAAAGGTAAGAAAATTATGCCTGATGAAATTACCTATAAAAAAGAAGGAATTAAAATTTCTTTAGTATTTGATACTAGGCCTTGTAATGAGATAAATCTGCTTGTGGAAAATAGTGATTACCTCGTTATGGAAGCAACTTTCATATATGAAAAACATCAGGCAAAAGCAGAAGAGCACGACCACATGTCAGCAAAGGAAACAGCAGAAATCGCTCAAGAAAACAATGTAAAAAACTTGATAATTACACACTTTTCACAAAGATATAAAGATGTAAAAGATATAGAAGCAGAAGCAAAAGAATACTTTGAAAATACTACTTCTACACAAGATTTAATGACTATAAAACTTAGGAAAGATTAGGTCTTTTTAATCTTTATTAATAATCTGTTACCTCAGACCTAGTCACATCAGATTTATATAATATAAAATCGATTTATTTATTACCAAAGAACA
>JBFHXM010000024.1:0-12685 GCA_041598975.1 Candidatus Woesearchaeota archaeon
CCTAAAACTTTATAATAGTCTTTACTCATTTTTAAAAATAAATTTCTTAATAATCTAACTAAAAATAAACTATAAAGTATTTATAAAACTTTTCTCAAAAACTAAATTTTAGAAAGAAAATAAGGATTTGGTAAAAATCACTTAAAATCTATCTCGGCATCATCAAAATAAAAATCATCATCATGATGATTGCCCTTCGAATCCTTTTCCGCTTTCATCCACCTGTACCTTCTAACTGAGAAAACAGTCACATATGCAATCAAAAACCCAAGTCCAACATACCACCAAACACTTACCGAATCAGAAACAACCTCGCCAGAAAACATCCCAATAGGTACCTTCTCCTCATAACCATCATCAGTCCTCACAATAACAAAACCAGTTGATGAATTACTAAGAAAATCAAAATAACTCTCATTCACAAACTTAAAATAAACATCTCTTGTCTCATTTCTTGCCAAAACCTTACGCTTTTCACCCGGCTCCACAATACCTTGAAAATCGCCAGTAACCTCAAAATTGAAAAATTGCTTGTTCTTTTTCAAATTCCTAATAGTAATCAAGAAATCATTAGAATCAACAATCTCAATTTTCTCGGTCAAAACCTCAACAGTCTTTTCAACTTTTTCAACCTCTAAAAACACAGGCACAGTAAAAACATCCTTTCCACTCTTGCAATCCAAATCAAAAGAAAAATTACCTTCCTTCAACCCAAGATTAGGAATTGAAACAGTATTTGTCAAATTAACACCTCTCCCAATATTAGCTGTCTGAGTTATCTTCGTAAAAGGATTTGCATATGTGCATGATGCTTTGAAATTAGATTGGGCAATGTCAAACTCAACATCAACAAAATACTTCCCTTCAAAAACCTTATGCGCCCTAGAATCATCCCTTTGAGTTACAACATCACTCCCCTTAATCAAAACAGGAATCTTAATCAAATTAACCTTCTGATTCTTTCCATCAACCCCCGTTATCTCCATCTCACCAGAAATGGAACCATAAAAAGTATTCTTCACACTAACATTAAAACTAATTATGTCCTTGCCCTCAAAATCGCCCAAAGTTTCAAGATAAGAAAGTCTATCTGCAATCTCCTTGCTAAAACCAAGTTTCAAATCTTTAAGTTCATAAATAGTTGGATTCTCAATAACAAACAAACTCTTGTCCTCTAAAACATTGTATGTCGTAATTTTCAGATAGGGCTTTAGTTTCTCCTTAATAGCCATGTACGCCAAAGTATTCTTTTCCATACTGCCCCAACCATCTAAAGGTTCACTATAATAAATCCATTTCTTAGCATCATCCACATACTCAGAATTAGAAATACTCTTTTGCAAACCCAAAACTGCCCAAGAAGTTTTCGTAATCTGGGTTGCATCTGCCTTCCCCCAAGAACCATCATTATTTTGAATAAATTTCAAATAATCTATCATGTTATCGTTCTCTTTATAGTACAAATATTTGCTCGTGTCAAGAACAATATCTGCATACTTGATATACTTTTCAACATCATTATCATCATAAACAATGTAACTCTCAATATACTCCTTAATATCTGAATGCTTCTTAATATCATTATCATAAGTAATCAAACCATCAAGAGAAACATAATAATTACACTTGCCACCATCTCCAAAACACGTAAAAGATGAATAAGTGTTTTTTATGTCCTGCACCAAAAACTGCAAATCATAATCCTTATTGTTAAGTTCTTCATGATACAATTTAAAATTGATTTTATCAACCACTTGCTCGCAACTAAATTCAATAGTCTCTTCTGCCTCCTTCTCAACAATAAGGTTTGAAACAGAATCACTCTCATCAAAATTGTAATTTATAGGATCGCCATCAATTACAAGCTCACAATCAATATTATCTTCAGCAGCATTAAAATCTTCTATCGCTACCTTAAACAAAAAGATCTCTCCTGTATCATAACCACTATTATAATTACTCAAATCAATTTTAAAAGAATCATCTGCAGTATCAAAAACATAATCCTTCTCTAAAAGCAATTTGTCATAAAATCGCAAATTAATATTGTCTGCATACTCACTACACACAAATTCAAGCTCATCATCAACAAACCCAGTTATCTCAATAATAGTCTCATTTGAGCCTTCAATATAATCATAATCATCAACCCATGCACCATCTTCATTCAAGTAACATGAATTATCTGACCCGTCATCATATTTAACAGTAATCTCATAAACAATCCCTCTTGAATCTATCTGCCCATCACCCAAAATCATCTTCTTTTCCATGTAATACTTACCATCATCAAGCATCCTCGAGCTCATATCATATCCTGCAAAAAAAAGATTTCTTAAAATAATCGCACTGCTTGCAACCTTGCACGATTTGCTAGGCCAACATTTTTCACCATTATTTCTGCTGTTTTTCAAATCATTATAAATGTCAACATTCTCAACATTACCCTTATCTTGAATATCATTCAAAACAATAAGATAATAACTCAAGTCAACATCCTCCAAAACATCCTTGTCCTCCTCCAAAACATGATTTATCAAAAGAGACTGCTTTTGCTTCTTGAAACTTCTCCTAACCTTTTTATCAACATTATTCAAGTCGTAACTTATCTCCAAATCAAACTCATCACAACCATAATTTCCCAAATCATAATTCGAAAAATAACAACCTGCTTTGCTAACATACTCATTAACACTAAGTTGATGAATATTATCATCACTGCAAATCAAATTGAAAGCCATGTCTTCAACATCAGCATTGGTGCAAAACTTAAAAGACAAATGCTCATCTTCAAGATAATGAATTACATCATAAACTTTGTTCTGCTCACCAAAATAATTAGGAGAAAAAATAGTCAAAGTATCAGCCGAAAAAACAAAACCAACCATCAAAGAAAAAAGTAGAAAAATAGAAAAAACTTTAACTATTCTAAATCCAAAATTGGCCATATATAAATACGTAATAAATCTATTTAACTTTATTTATCATCACTTTAAACTAATGAATTGAAAATTCAAATCATTTTCCGCTTCAAAACTTTTCGAATTCTTTTAACAATTTCATCAGTTGAAATGCCATACTTTTTCAACAATTCATAACCCTCTCCACTCTCTCCAAAACTATCTTCAACACCAATAATTTCAATCGGAACAGGATAATTCTCTGCCAAAAATTCTGAAACAACACCGCCTAACCCGCCAGCTTTCTGATGCTCTTCACACGTTACAACTAGACCAGTTTTTTTTGCATATTTCAACACAATTTTTTCATCAAGTGGCTTGATTGTATGAACATTCACAACAGCAACACTAATACTCTCTTTTTCAAGTATTTCAGCTGCTTCCAAAGCAAATTGAACTACAAGCCCGCAAGCAAAAATACACACATCATAACCATCAACCAAAACATTCGCCTTGCCTATTTCAAACTTCGATTTTTTGTCCGTAATATTCTGTGATTTTTCCCGCGTGCTTCGAATGTAAACTGGGCCTTTTTTCTTCACACTTTCAACTACTACCTTTCGCATCTCCTCCTCATCACAAGGCACAATAACTGTCAGATTCGGAAGCACCCGCGCGATTGCAATATCCTCGAGTGCTTGATGTGTCGCCCCGTCCGGGCCCGTTGTAAGGCCAGCATGCCCGCCTATAACTTTGACATTGGCATTCTGATAACAAACGCTGACCCGAAGCTGGTCCCAGTTCCTACCAGGATTGAAAGCAGCATAAGAACAAACAAAAGGAATCTTTCCTGCAATGCTCATCCCCGCAGCAGCACTCATCATATTCTGCTCGCAAATGCCAAACTCATAAAATCTTTCAGGATATTTTTCAATAAATTTTGTAAGTTTTAAAGAATCTTTCAAATCGGCAGTTAAGGCAACAACATTTTTGTTTTTTTTCCCAACTTCAAGCATACCTTTTGAAAAACCCTCTCTTAAAGAACCAAAAGACTTTTCATCACTTTTTTTACTCATACAAGAAATATTAACAAAAACCTATAAAAAAATTAGTCTTAATTCATAAGTTTACACTCTCTATTTTTCTTCAAAAAGTTTGTCGATTTTATCAAAAATCTCATAAAAATAAGCAATTTTCTCTCTTGCTATTTCATCCCCCAAATGGGCTTTCATAAAACTAAGCATCTTTTTTTTAGCATAATCTTCACCCAAATTAAGTCTAAGAATATTCACATACTCAACAATGACACTTCTGTAAGTTTCATTGATTTCCAGCCCCAATTCTTGAAGTAAATTATCTGTACTGACCAATAATCTAAACAACCTCTGAACTTTTTCATATAGTTGCCTAACTACATTATATTGAATATTCCTTGGAATTTCGTCAAACCTTTTTCCTTTATACTTGTCAGTTCCATAATAATCCTTGTAAAAATCATAAAGCCATTCAGGATTATTGTAATAAGGTTCATTATAATGAGCACCCAAAGCTTGAATTCTTCTAAAATCAACAAGTTTCATACATATACAACAACATAAAAAGTTTATATGCTTTTCCCTAAATATATCAAACTATACTTTTCAGTAGTATTATAATTTTATATATAACAATCCTTCTAAAAAAATAGGTAATGGACGAAAAGGAATTATTCATGAAGAAATTTGAAGAGAAACTTAAAAACCAGCTTGATGAAAAAACTCTTGAGAAAATGAACAAGGGCGATTTCGAAAGTGAATTAAAAAGTATCGACTATGAAGAATTTCGTCGTGAAAGTTTAAGCGTCAGCATGTCAAAATATGAAAAGGCGTGCGACTTTTTCGAAAAAACAATTCCGATAAAACCTGACAAGAAAACCGAAGAAAAAATAAGAGAAAACCTCTTTAATGCACATCTGAATTGTACGCCAACAGGAGTCCAAAGTTTCAACATCGCAGTAAGCCTTACACTTATGATACTTGGACTTTCAATTCTCTTAATAAACGGAACAATCGGATTTGGAATAGTAATAATCGGTGTCGCTACATATTTCATAACCGGACAAATCCCTGGAATGCTTGCAAAAAGAACAAAGGCAAAAGCGAGCGATGAAATAATCATATCCATCTTTTACATAGTGGCATTCATGAGATTCAATTCCAACTTTGAACTTGCAATAAATTTTGCGGCAAACTACTTGAACCCACCACTTGCTTTGGATTTTAAAAGAATGCTTTGGGAACTTGAAAACTCAAAATACCCAAACATCAAAAGAGCAATGGACCATTATCTTGAAGGATGGAGAGACGACAACCTCGAATTTCTTGAAGCTATTTACTTAATCGAAAGTTCTTTGTATGAATCCGACAATGCAAGAAGAATCTCACTTCTCGACAAAGCTCTTGACATCATACTCCAAGGAAATTACGAAAAAATGCTTCATTACGCTCAAGAACTTAGGGGCAAAGTAAGTGCATTCAACATGATTGGTATCGTACTTCCAATCTTAGGTTTAATTATCCTGCCTCTTGCAGCATCAATGGGTGACCCAAGAACAATCTGGGCAATAGTTGTTCTTCTTTACAACATAATAATCCCTGCAGGTGTCGCATATTTCGGATTCATGCTCATATTCAACAGACCATCAACAGTAAATTCAATAAAAACGCCAAACTTGAAAAACATAGGTGACCTACAAAAATACCAACTTAAAATATCAAAAAACAAAACAATAGCTCTTTCTCCTAAAGTGCCTGCATTCACTGTGTTTGGAATATTCCTTTTCCTCGGGCTCCTTCCACCAATACTTCACATGACAGGAATGGAAACCGGATTAAACAACTATTTCGCAGCATTAGTTGGAAATCCTGACAGTGCGTTCGGATATTTTCAAGAATACAGAGACCTTCAAGATAGTGCAGGAAATAGTTACAAATACGGACCATACGGAACATATCCCGGACTTCTAAGTCTGTTCCTGCCATTGTCAATAGCATTTGGAGTAGGATACTATCTGAAATACAAATATCAAAACCTTATTCAACTACGTGACAAAACAAAGAAACTCGAAATACAATTCCCCTCTGCCGCTTTCCAACTTGGTAACAGAATTAACGAGGGCATATCTGCAGAACTTGCATTCGGGGCCGTCGCCGAAACAATGAAAGGAACAGAAGCAGGGGAGTTCTTCAAAAAAATAGATTACATGGTGAAATTCGAAGGGATGAGCATCGAAAAAGCTATCTTTGACAAAGAAAAAGGGGCGATAAATGAGTATCCTTCCGAACTTATAGTAAGTAGTATGAAAATCGTGGTGCATGCAATAGAAAAAGGACCCGAAATTACTGCAACCACGCTTCTCGACCTGTCCAGATATCTAAGTGAGATACACCTTGGAGGAGAGAGAATGAAAGATTTGCTTGCAGAAAGCATAGGAAGCATGAAAAGCCAGGCAAACTTCCTCGCCCCAATTATTTCAGCAGTTGTTATCTCCATCATTTCACTAATCACTTTAATTATGAGTTCTCTTGCTGATACAACCAAAAATCTGGGAGACTCACCAGAAGGTCTTGGTAATTTCTTGGGAGAGAGCATCCCAACTTACCTATTCCAAGGAACAGTAGGAATATATGTAGTTTTCACAGTTGCAATCCTGGTTTACATAGTAACAAACCTTGAAAATGGAGAAGACCCGATTCTAACAAAATATTCAATAAGTAAATCCCTCATAAGTGGAATGATGAAATATGCTGGCGTTGTTGCAATAGGTGTTGTCGGCTTTACATATGTAGGTTCTAAAGTTCTCCCTGCTTTAACATAAGAATTTGTTTGGTAGCAAATTCTTAGAATTTGGGGGGGTTGGGGGACATACAAATTATATGAGAAACATTTTTATATTGACTTGAACTTCCATTTCTATGAATAAGATACTTGTAAAATTCGGAGAGATAGGTCTGAAAGGTAAAAACAGAGCAGACTTTGTTAACCGGCTTGTTGGTAACATCCAGAAAAGTGCTAATCGGCAAGGTGTTAAGGTTGCAAGTATAAAAAAGTCTAGAGATAGATTGGTTTTGGTTTTTGATTGTAGTAAAGATGATGTTAAACTTGTTATGAAATACATAATCGGCGTGAAATATTATTCTTTTATTGAGGAAGTTGCAACTGACATCAAAGCAATTAAGTCAAAAGTTGTTGAGATTTTAGATGAGTTTTCTAAAAATACTGTTATAGGTTTTAAAACTAAAAGAAGCTGTAAAGACTTCCCTATGATATCTCCTGACATTAATCGAGAGTTAGCTAACATTGCTATTAAACTAGGTTTTACAACTGCTTACAAAGGTTCAGATGAGACAATCTTTGTTGAGATAACCAAAGACAAATCTTTTGTTTATTCCAAAAAATACTACGGGAAAGACGGCCTGCCTCCAGGAACAAGTGGGAAAGTGCTTGTGCTTCTTTCCGGGGGGATTGACTCCCCTGTCGCTGCTTACCAGATGATGACTCGTGGATGCACTTGCGACTTCCTGCACTTCCATACTAACCCTACTTCGAATGAACCTATTTTAGATACTAAAATTAAGAAGATGATTGATAAGATTAATAATTATCAATTCGAATCCAAACTATTTTTAGTCCCTAGAAGATTCTACAAGGCAGCAACTATGAACAAAATCAAGCCTCGATACGAGATGATATTCTTCAAGCACTACATATTCAAAGTTGCGGATATGATTGCAAAAGAGCATGGCTACGATGCAATTATCTCTGGAAACGCTTTAGCGCAAGTTGCTTCCCAGACAATACAAAACATACAAGCAGTGGAACATGGAATTGATACTTTGATATTTAGTCCTTTGCTGACATATGAGAAAGAGGAGATAATCGAGATTGCCAAGAAAATAGACACTTATGAGTTGAGCATTGAACCATACAGGGACTGCTGTTCCATTGTCGCTAAAAACCCAATGACACAGACAAAGTTGGAGAAGTTTAAAGAAGTAGTAGAGCAGGCAGATATGAAAGGATTGCTAGAACTTACAAAAGACAAGATTGAGGATTTTGAAGTTAAATAAAAAAATTATTGTTTTTTAACAATTTTATAAACAATTCCATTTACAATTAAAGAAAAAATAAAAGTTCCAAAAAATAAAGGCCATAAAATCAATACCAACATTCCTTCTTCACCAACTGCAAAAAATGCCAACCAAATAAAACTAAATAAAAAACCTAATACCAAATAAGGTAAAGATATTAGCAAACTTTTTTTATATTCACCTTTTTCCTTATAAACATAAATTGCACCCATAACTAGAACTAATAATGGAAATCCAATAAAAGACAATGTCCAAAAAATTTCCTTAAAAAGATAACTTGCAGTATTTGTAGGAGATGATACTAACAATTGATTTCCAGAAGAATCATATTGAGATTCAGGCACATTATTATCAACATAATTATTATATAAACTTTCAGTAATATAGCCCGCAATAGTTAAAATTAACAAAACTAAATATACAATGGTTAAATATTTTCCTAATCTATTCATGTAATATTTTTATTTGGATTATAATTTATAAAACTAACTACAAAAATCTTTCAAAGTCAAACTCCATATTTTGAAGTTTCCATGATCAATTCTCTTGTTTCCAAATTATATCTTAAAACTCCAATAACACTGCCTTTAGGTTGGGGTGTTTGACGATTGTTAAAAGTACTTGAAACTGGTCTTCGGGGCAACCTGCCTGAATGCGTGTCACAACAAAGAGCAGAAGTTCCCAAAAAACTCTCCAAAGCTCGAATATTCCTTAAAGTTTCATTATCATGCATAAATCAAATACATTCTCAATCTTTATAAATATTTTGAAAATAAAACATGAAATTAAATTATTTGATACTAAATAAAAACATTTAAATAAAATATTTTCTAGTTATTCTTATGTTTGATAAAATTAATTTTGTTCAGGGAATTCCAAATGAAAAATACATTAAAGATTTAATTCAGATAGACAAAGAAGTATATGGTGAGGAACCAACTTCAACAATGTACTCTTGGGCATTATCCCTTTCCAGATTTTACACCCTTTTTCTAAAAAATGATGTAGCAATAGGTTATGCACTAATACTGCCCTTAAACAAAGAAGGTTATGAAAAATTAAAATCCGGAGAAATAGGTGAGAATAATTTGGATTTGAAATACATAGTAAGTATGGAAAACGCATACAAAATTTATGTAAGCTCTGTTGCAGTATTACCTTCTATCAATCGATTTTTAAAAGGTAGATTCTTAAAACATCTTCAAAAAAGTTCCCAAAAACTAGAAAAACCGCTCTTTGCAGTAACAATCTCAAAAGAAGGAGACAATGTTGCAAGAAAAATATTTTCTTTGAAAAACAATTATCCTTATACTGGCAATAAATTCAAAGGGTTAAAAGGTTATAAACCACAATTTTATGAGTAAAAATGAAATGTAAACTATGTAACAAAACAATTGAGAACTACAACCCCAAGTTCAACCACTTAGAAATAGACGAAAAAACGCAAGTGGACATATGTTCAGATTGCACAGATAAGTTCTTAAAATGGCAACAGAGTATATTCGCCGACCTTTTTCCAACTAAGAGTATGAAAAAGCGATACGGAAAAGAGTAATTTTATATATCTTTAACCTTTAATTATATTATGACTAAAAAAAATATCAAAAGAGGAATATATTCTGATTTCAAAGTTATTGATTTAGGAAGTAAAGAATTAATTTTTGTTGCGGGACAGATTGCTAGAGATGAAAATGGTGCAATCGCACCGGATAATATTGAAATCCAAACAGAATTTATTTTTAAGTCTATTGAAAAAATTCTAAAAAAAGCTAATTCCTCTTTGGATGATGTAGTTAAAGCAGTAATTTATTTAACAAATATAGAAGATTTTTCAAAAGTTTCACAGATTAGAAACAAATATTTTGAAAAAGCAAAACCTGTAAGCACTCTTATTGAAATTAGTGCTACTTCTAGAGTAGGGTGTAATATAGAAATAGAAGTTACAGCAGTTAAAAATAAATAATATATTTGTTAAAAAACCAAGACCATGAAAAAAAGGGTATAAGAAATAGAATTTATTTTGAAAGCTTCTTTCTAAGTTCATCGTATTCCTTTTTTGTGATTTCACCTTTTGCAAGTCTCTTCTTTAGTATGTCTTCAGGCCTTGCACTTTTCTGCTTTGAAGTTGTCTGGGTTATCAACCAATAAATCAACCATATTATAAGTCCCCAGAATAACAGCATTCCTAAAAAGCCTAATAAACCAATCCCCCAAAAAAACGAACTAGTTCCTGGATACATCATATTATATCCATAATTCTGTGTTCCATCCATCATGTTAACTCCTCCCATGCACGAATTTTGCAAGGTTCCATCTTCCAAATATTGTGTGTACAAGTTTCTTCCCATGTTTATGTGTGCCTGTCTTAGACTCTCCGAGCCTTCTCCTCCCATCATTTCATCCATGAAATCATGCCTTTCTCCTACCATAAGTTCCATAAAATAATCTCCCAGTATCTCAAACTGGTCATCGGTTAGCTGGTCATAAGGTATTCTCTGTTCAATTATCGCCTGTGCCTGAGTAAAATTTCCATGGTCAGTATCTGCAAATGCAAACGGCACTGACATGAAAAACACAGCAAGCATAAAATAAATATATTTCATATGTATCACCTGTAGTAAGTTATGATTTGAGTATATATAAAACTAACCCTACCCCGAAGCATGAAAATATGTGCGGAAAATAAATCCAAATGTTTTTGAAGTTAATTAATTAAAACAAAAGATGTGAAAATAATCGAAAAATTTATAACTACTAATTTATTAAAAATTTTATGAAAGAAGAAGAAAGAAATGCCTACATAGCAACAGGAATATTTTTTCTATTTGGAATTTTAATATTTGTAATTGGTTTTGACCAAGGATGGGAAAATGGGAAAATGACAATAATAATAGGCAGTTTTATGACAATTGTTGGAGGTGCTGGATTTAAATATCCAGGTATTGCTGAAATTTTACTTCAATATTTTAGAAATGCTCAGGAAGCCCAAGAAAGAGAGAGAAAACTTGAACAAAAACAAAAAAATACCAGTAATAGTTCTCAAAATATGGCAAGTAAAGGCGGTAAAATTAATAATACTTATGTTAATAATTATTACTCTAACTCTTCAAAGAAAAGTAAAAAAAATTATAAGAAAAAATAATTCGCCTAAAAAAATTACTTCTCCTTCGTTTCACTCAATAGACCCCGCCTTGCAAGCTTCATCTACATCAATAATCGAAACACAAAACGCCATTAAAATAATTTCTTGCTGGTCTTTTATACAACAAAGGCAATGCTAACTTAACAAGAGGACTAAAACTCTCTTTAGCAGTTCTTCTCATATACTCCTCAATTTGTTCCAAACCTTGCCTAGCTTGGTCCTTAAACCATGCTTGCACAGGTTCAGACAATCGGTTCTCCAAATCTGATTCCTTAATTCCAAATCTTTGAATATTCTCTAAAGAAATATTGATTAAACCATCTTCATAATCTTCATCATAATCTCTCAAATTATAAAAAATTCTAGATGCAATTCCCAATGGCTCAATTGCCTTATATCTCTCTGCATCATCACCTAAAACTTTCATTGCGCCCCTTATAGTTCCTTTAATATCAAGCAAATAAAAATGATTCCTTAATTCAGCCTCAGAAAATATTTTTCTCTTACCATGTCTTCTAGCATCAAAAAGCATGGATTTTAAAATATCATGAGTTTCTTCATTAATATCAAAACCCAATTTATTAGCCAACTTAAAACAATGCATCATAAGAAAATCTGAAGCATCAACAGGATTGTTAAAATTTTTTGAAAATTCAATTTTATCAAGAACAAATTCTTCAGATGAGCCATATCTTTCAGGCAAAGGAGCATCATTATCAACAATATCATCAACATATCTCATCAATACATAATAAGATTCTAACAAATCACCCCTAGTAGGATTAAGTGAAACATATTTGTATGTTCTTAATGCTCTTAAAAACCATTTATATTTTGCTCCTCTAGTTGCAAGCATATGTTCAAATATCTCACTTTTCATATTTTTAAAATCTTGATTTGAACTCATCATTTTTACATAAAAATATCTCTTATTTAAACAAACACACAATAAATTTTATAAACATTGCTACCATTTACTATACTATGGTAGCAAAAACAGGCGACATCCTTGACGAAAGCACAAGCAGAACTAAAGGAATAGACGCACTCAATTCTAATATCGAAGCTGCAAAGGCAGTCTCAAACATTATCAAATCAACTCTGGGACCTATGGGAATGGACAAAATGCTCATAGATTCAGTAGGAGACACAGTAATCACAAACGACGGTGTGAAAATCCTAAAAGAGATGCAGATAGAACATCCTGGAGCAAAAATGCTCGTCGAAGTTGCTAAAACACAAGAAGCGCAAGTAGGAGACGGTACAACATCAGCAGTAATTCTAAGCGGAGACCTGTTAGTAAAAGCGCAAGGGCTAATCTCCCAGAAAATCCACCCGACACTAATAATAAGAGGATACAAGAACGCATCCGAAAAAGCTTTGGAAATCCTAAACAAGAACTCCCTTAAAATAAGAGACAAGGACGAAAACGCAATAAGGAAAATATGCGAAACAGCAATGACAGGAAAAGTTGCAGAATCATCAAAAGACAAACTATCAAAACTAATTTACGA
>JBFHXM010000025.1:0-12062 GCA_041598975.1 Candidatus Woesearchaeota archaeon
ACAAAACATTATTCTCAGAAATAATAATATTGTCTGGCATGCAAAGTTTACACATTGCCCCTTTTGGACAAGAAGGACAAGTATAAATTTTAACTACATGTCCTTCAACATTATAACTACCAGTAACATTATTCAAATTGTTCAAATCAGAAATACTTGAACTAGAATAAGTAACATCAGCACCAAGATAAGATCTTTCTTGGTTAAAATCATTAACTTTTACACAAGCTGAAACAAGAATAGTTAATAAAAACAATACAACAACAAATAACTTTTTCCCCATATTAAAAATATAACCTTAACAGATATATAAACATTGTTATAACTTCAAACAATCTTAAAAATAGCCTGCTTATAATCCTTGCAACTGCAACTGCAACTATCATCTATAGCTCCCCAAGACATTATCGAAGAATTCCTATCATAGCACAATTTCGAGCAAATCTTGAAACAGCTCATGCCTGTCCCTTTTTGCACATCAGAAATATCCCTTGTAGGAACAAAAAAAATAACTGATAAAAGCATCAAAAACAATAATACAACAATAACAATCACCAGAATATTCTTTTTCATAAAAAATAAACAACATAATAAATTTATAAACTTTTATATTGTTCGGCTTTATCTGGAAATTCTAATTTTAGTCTAAATAAAGGTTGAAATTTTTAACTTTTGTTAAAAATTTGGGAGGCTTGGGGAAAATATTATTTCTAAAATTAGAATGATTATTAAATTCCGACAAAGCCTATTGTTCCAGAATAAAAAAATAAAAATTACTTATGATAACTGAAAAAGCTCTCAAAAACTATTTTAATAATAACTGACAGTGGAACCGCAAAAAACATGCCTGTAATCCCCCAAATACTACCCCAGAAAAACAAGCTAAGAAGAATCACAATAGGCGACAAATTCATTTTCTTTCCCGCAACTTTCGGTTCAATAATATTCCCAATCACAAACTGAACAACAACCAAAAGCACTCCAAGATAAATTAAATTCATAGAAAAACCTGCCAAAAGAAGATGCGACACAACAACAATAACAACTGCAAAAATAGAACCAAAACTTGGAATGAAATTCAAAACAAATGTCAAAAACATAAACAGAAAAACAAATTTCACGCCAAACAAAAACATCGCAACACCACTAAAAACAGCAGTCACAAGGCTAACTATGCTTTTGATGCTAAGATACTCCCTAACACTCTTCTCGATATCCATTACCATCTTCTTGAAATTGTTTCTTTGCGTTACAGTCTTCAAATTCTTCGAATACCTATTTAAAAGCAAATCATAAGAAGGGAGTATGAAAAGCAAGAACATCAATACAATCACAAGTTGTGAAAAGAAATTGCCAATAGAATCAAAAATACCTCGAATAAAAGAATAAACAAAACCTGTAATCTTCTCATCTTGAATCAAATCAGAAAGCTTGTAAGTTTGAAAACCCAAATTTACGCTTTTCCCATCAAGACTCTTGTAAAGCGAACTATTTTCCCCTGAAAAAGACCCAGAATTCAAACTAGCAGAAGCGCCCTCATCAATCATCGCATTTATAAACAAAGCTCCAAACAAAAACAAGCACAAAATCACCAAAATAGTTATAACCCATACCAGTGCCCGTTTCATACCCTTAAATCTAGTCAAAGGCACAAACAAAAAAGACAAAACAATTGCAATCACAAAAGGCCTCAAAAAATCCTGAAACTGATAAAGAATGAAAATCAAAAGTGAAAGTCCCATCAAAAGAATTGATGCATTAACTAACTTCTCACTAAGCAGAATTTTATTTAACATAAAAATATTCTAATATATAAAACTTATAAACTTTTTGTTTCATAAAATAAAAATAACAAACAAAATAGTTATTATTTTGATTTTTTAACCACCTTTTCTTCTGCCTTTTGAGCAACAGCTCCAATCCAAATAGTCATAATAACTGCCAAGATTGTAACAATAACTGCGTAAACCCATGGACCGCCTGATGCCATGAAATACAATGCTCCACCCTCTGCAAACAAGGACTTAATCGCATCGTTCCAAGCCAAAGCAGCAACCAGACCAAAAGCTGCAGTAATCAAAGCTGCAAGTTTATCAATAACTTCTTTTTTCATTTTTTAAAATTACTAATATTTAAACTAGTATTTATATATAAAATTTCAGATTTATAAAAGTTACGAAAAAACCACTCACACAAAACAAATAAAGTTTATTAATAAAATAGATAATAAAAACATATGGACCTCACAACATTTTATGAAACACTAACAAAATTAAAGCCATTAATCATATTTATTTTGGCAATAAGCATATACAGCATATTCACCTTCAAGTTCTACAGGTTCCTTGCAAAAAAGAACATAGTATCATTCAACCTACACCAATACAATAGGTCAAGCCACCCTTTTCTAAGAACACTATTTGCAATGGTGCTTTATGTAATAGAATACATAATCCTAACATCAGTATTCGTCTTTTTCTGGTTTGCATTCCTTGCAACTTTGCTTGTAATCCTGTCAAAAGGCCAACCTCTTGAATCAATACTTCTAGTATCAATGGCAGTAATGGGAGCAGTAAGAATGACTTCCTACTACAACGAAGACTTGTCAAGAGACCTTGCAAAAATGCTACCCTTTGCACTATTGGGTGTGTTTCTAGTAGACATTTCTTACATAAATTTTACCCAATCCCTCGAAACAATAAAAGGAATAACAAACCACACAGAAACACTTATATATTATTTTGGATTTATAATAGTGCTTGAAATAATACTTAGGATATTTTACTTTGCATCAATATTATTTGGAACAGAAGAAAAAAAGAAAATTGAATCAGAGGAAGAATAAAAATCCTCAATCATAAACAGGAAAATCAATCTTACTCAAACCCTTTGCAAAACCATACCCTGCAAGATGCAAAGGAAACATTGCCAAAGTTTTTGCATAATGCCACATAATCCCAGAATAACTTTTAGGAAAACCTCTTTCAAACCTGCTTACATAATAACTAAAGAAATTAGCCTTGTCAAAAGGAACATCCCACAATGCATATTCTGACAATTCAATAGAATCCATAGCTTTCTCCAAACCTCCAATTTTATCCTCATTCATAACAACACCTCATAAACAATACTTATAAACATTTCCAAATATCAATCCTCACAAACTTTCATAATAATCTTAAGCCCAGTAGAAGCAGAAGGGCCTGCCCAAACAGCACTAGAAGGAGGAGTAGTAAAAGAAGAAGAACTATCATACCAATGCAACCCCCCCTCACTATTATCAAGCTGCAAATAAGGGGCAGTAACAACATTATCAATGCACAAACCAAAAGTAAGGACATCCCCAGAAATATAATCTAAAGAATCAGCAACTTCTTCAGTCAAATTAACTAAACCTGTCCAACTATTAAGTGTAGTATAAGAAGATAAATCTGCAGAACCAATCAAAGTATTATTTTTATAAGCACAAGCATAAACATTATCAGGGTCAGGCGAAGCAAAACTTCTTATATGATACAAATCAATCCCAATTATAGTTCCAGAAGTAGTTGGAGTATAACGCCTACCATAAATTCTATCAACGCCAGAACCAGCGCCATATCCAGTAACAGTACCAATATTAGGATTTGGCGAGCAAGAAGTACTAGGATAGCCCACACATTTATTGGTGCATGAACCAGAAGAAACACTACTTATTACTAAATTCGACAAATATATTTTTTTTGAATATAAACCATCACTAGTTACAACTAAAACCTCAGGAGTAACTGATTGTGCATTAGAAGTACAATTGTTAAGAGGAATTTCATTCAAACCATCTGAATAATTGCCAGAGATATTACAACTAACTCCATCAATTTTTATATCAGTAATTGTTATATTTTCACCATTACCATTTACAAAATATAAATTACCTCCAACAATAGAATCAATCTTAGTTGAAGAAGCAAAGTTTTTTCCTTCTACATCTCCAAAAATACTAGAAGCATAATTATTATACCAACTTTGAAAACTAACAACTGCAACAATAGTAGTTACTAAAAGTAAAGCAACCGCAACAACTCCAGATAAACTCTTTTTATATTTCAAAACCATTTTCAATCCACACCACACATATAATTATACATCAAATTGAAATCTCCAGTACCATTCACAAAATATGAAACAAGCATCGAATCTGACTGATTCAAAGTAACATTCCACCTCAAAACATCCCCAGTATAACTGCCCGCAACAGACGAATTGCTAGTATATGCAATACTGAAATTATAAGGCATAAACTCATTATCAACAAAATCATAAAGTACAAAATCCTTCCACCTTCCCTGATTTGTAATATTCAATATGACACTATATCTTGAACTTGAAATTGCCAAAATGCTCTTTCTCACCTCGATATTCTTATCTGGCAAAATAAGTATTCTAATCGCTGCATTTGCAATATTTCCTACAAAATCATCAGCATAAAAATCCACATCATGCCAACCAATACTTAAATTAGCATGATACTTAATCCAGTTTGAAAAAGTAATATTAGTCAAATTGTACAAAGTCCCATTTGAATCAAACTCCATCCAACTGCTATTTGCAGGAATCAAAGTAGTTATATTAAACAATATTGTCTCAGTTTCAATAAATCTAGTACTATTCAAAGGACTTACAACTGTAATTTCAGGAATCGTCTTGTTAATATGTATCGTCCTGGTTACACTGCAATTCTGATTATTGAAAGTATCATTACCACAAACCTTGTAATTATACAAGCCATTCAAAACCATGCTCTTGTTAATAAAGCAAGTGTAATTCCAACCACTTACAAAATTACATGCCAAATTTCCAGAACCAGACCCGTTCCACACAAGCCAAGTACTATTAAAAGTCATATCCATAACACTCACATTAATCATAGTCCAATGCCTCGGCACCCAACTATCATTTCCATCACTAGGAGGGATAAAACTAATCTTTGGCGGAGTTGTATCTATTAAAACAGTTCTGTTAACTCCGCTATAATTAAAATTACCTACAAAATCATAAACTAAATAATTCCAATAATAAACACCATCCGCAGGGAAAACAAAACTCAAATTACTGCTATTGCTAGTCCCAGAAATAGTTGTAAAATTAGTGCCAACAAGACCACCAGTACTGTTCCAAATCATCAAAGTAGCATTGCCAAGCTTTACAATATCTGTAAAATTCGCAACAAAATACACCCTTGTATCATTAAAAGGCGTATCATTTGCAGGAGAGATAAGTTGAACATTAGGCTTTGTCAAATCTACATAATGCGTGAAATTCGTATTATTCATTTCAAAATTGCCAGCCATGTCATAAACCTTGTAATTCCAGTAATAAGTGTCTTCATAAGTGAAAGTAAAACCAAGTGTAGTACTATTGCTAGTCCCAGAAACTAAACTGAAATTAGTACCAACAAGACTGCCAGTACTATTCCAAACCATTAAGGTAGCATTCTTTAACCCAGTAAAAGAATCACTAAAATTACCTGTGAAACTCTCAAAGAAATTACTCCAACTACCATTAAAAGGAAGAATCAAATCTACATCAGGCTTTGTCAAATCTATCCTAATAGTAAAATTCGTGTTATTCATTCCAAAATTGCCAACAGTATCATACACGAGATAATTCCAGTAATAAGTGCCCTCGCCAGGGAAAGTGAAACCAAGAGTAGTACTATTAGATGTCCCACTAACAAGACTAAAATTAGTGCCAACAAGACCACCAGTACTGTTCCAAATCATCAAAGTAGCATTGGCAAGACCTGCAATAGCATCAGAAAAATTACCAGTAAAATCAATAGTCAAGCTATTTGTAGGAGTATTGTTAACAGGAGTAATCAATTCAACAACAGGAGCAGAAGTATCAACAAACAAAGTAAAATTCGTATTGTTAAAATTAAAATTGCCTGCCATATCATAAACCTTGTAATTCCAATAATAAACGCCATCACTTGAAAAAGTGAAACCAAGTGTAGTACTATTAGATGTCCCACTAACAAGACTAAAATTAGTGCCAACAAGACCATCTGTGCTATTCCAAATCATCAAAGTAGCATTCTTAAGACCTGCAAGAGGGTCAGTGAAATTACCTGTGAAACTCTGAAACAACCCGCTTGGACTGCCATTTGCAGGAGAAATCAACTCAACAACAGGTTTTGACAAATCAACAATAAATGTGAAATTATTTTCATTGAAATCAGAATTGCCTGCAACATCATAAACAAGATAATTCCAGTAATAAGTACCCTCACCAGGGAAAGTAAAGCCCCGAGTAGTACTATTAGATGAACCAGAAATCAAACTGGAATTGGTCCCAATCAAACCACCGGTGCTATTCCAAACCATCAAAGTAGCATTCTTCAAACCAGTAAAAGAATCACTAAAATTACCTGTGAAACTCTGAAACAAACCATTTATAGATGTATCATTTGCAGGAGTAGACAAATCAACATTAGGCTTTGTCAAATCAACAAGCAAAGTGTAATTACTAGCGCTATTGTTAAAATTCCCTGCCCTATCATAAACAAGATAATTCCAGTAATAGGTGCCATCAGTTGGGACAGTAACATCAAGAGACGCCGTATCAGAAGTTCCACTAAGTGTAGTAAAATTCGTCCCAATCAAACTTCCTGTACTATTCCAAACTTGAAGTGTTGCATTCGCCAAACCAAGATTATCTCCAAAACTTCCTGAAAAAGTATTAGTCACAACATTTGTAGGCGTGCCTGTCGCAGGGGTTGTCAAATTGACTTCCGGCTTCGTCAAGTCAATATAAAAATCAAAAATTGACGAATTACCCTGCTGCAACTTTGTCGAATCCTCCACACAACCAACTTGCCAAGTATGCGCGCCCTCAGGCAAAACAGACTGCAAAGTAAATGTTTGATTTACATCATTTGTAATTGAATTATTTGTTTGGTTAAGCGAACCATCAAGATAAAACTTACATGAACTCATATTAAAAAACGTACTTGTAACATTGTATGTGAAAGTAATTATGGATTGAGAGTCATACCATGTATCATTTGCAGGATCAATCAATGTAACTGTTGGCGGATTTACTAAAAATTCCCTTTCAATAAAAACAAAATCAATATACCAGTTATCAGTTGGACCTCCTGTCTCTTGAAGCCTAATATTCATAGAATTATAATCATTCAAATACTTAGCATAGCTCGTCAGATTACAAGAATAAATAGTCTTACTTGCAGAATTAGGAATAGTGCAAATAGTTTGATACCCCAAAGAAGTATCATTATACCATTGAAGTGTTCTTGAAACCGCTCCAACAGTAGAATACTCTACCTTGGCAAAATAAGAATCCAAAGTAGTTCCTGAAGCAGGCAAAACCTCTGGAAAACTAACATCAAGATTCTGTGTTCCACCAGAACCACCAAGATTATAAGAAGTGCCATCACTTGCATTTATATCTGCTAAATTAGTTGAAGAACCATTTGGTCTAAAAACATAAGTTATAGTTGCCGTACCATAATAAGAAGGATTCATATCCTCACTAAAATTAAACACAAAACCTCCTGTTTCCGTCACCAAATCATTGGGCGCAATCCAAGAATAACTAAAAGCACCATTTGAATTAGTAGTCAAATTATCTGAAAAAGATGGACTTAAAGTACCACTCGGGAAACGATAAGAAATATTTACTGCATCATTTTTAATAAAGCTAGAACCTGTAAAATAAATAGTCTCTCCAACTGAAAAATAATTCCTTCCAGGTATAACTGTAGGAGTTCTTAAAGTAACTGAAAAAAATTTTGTTGCATTCTTTGTCGAATCATTATCTTGCATAGCAAACAAAGTATAATTACTTGCAACAGTTGCATAAGACCCAAGAACATAACTTAAATTAAATTCACCTGAGGAATTAGACAAATGTTTTCCCAAATCAATAACTGTTGAATTTGGCAAAGTTAAATTAACACTAACATTAGCATTAGAATTCCATAAATCGGCACCCGTAATAAAAACTGTTTCTCCTTGAAAATAACTATTTTTATTAGTCTCTAAAGCATATTGAGTATAATTGTATGAAACCCTATAAACAAGAGTGTCTGCATAAACAGTATAAACAGTACTTGGAGAACCTCCTCCTGCAATAGTCCACAAAGCCTGAATTCCCGCAGTAGCACTATCTGAAAAAAAATCACTACAATTCCAATACTCGCCACCAGGCAAACTATTAGTTACATCAACAACCCTGTCAGTTGCAGGAGGAGTTCCATCATTAGTGAAAGAAATTGATGTCCAACCATCTCCATCTGCATCAATAGACAGAGTTCTAGTAGGTTTAGTTAAATCTGACCACCAAACATTATAAATCACCTCTACCTTTGTAATAACCTCACATTTATCCTGAGAAATATCCTTGAAAAACATTCTAGAACCCGCAACTTGACTCCTAAGTCCACCATGAGACTCATTATAGTTATCATTACAATAAGTATACTCACCAGAACCAGAAGAACACAATTTACTTCCAATATAAGAAATATCATCACAATTTCCTGATGCCCATCCATTCGAATTATCTTGACAAGAAGCACTAGTAGGAGAAAGAATATAATCATTAATCTGTGCAATAATCGGGTCTGTAGGAGTAAGTGAAATCGTATACTCTTCCCCGGGTATTGTATCCAAAATCTTCACATAATCACCAAAACAAGTTTGCGAAGAAAAATTATAATCTGCACACTTTAAAACCGCCCAACCCGTAGCAACAAAAGTAATATCATAACTCTCAACCTCTGGAGGCAAGTGCGGGTCAATAGCAAAAGCATGAGAAACAGTATTAAGCAAATTCACCTTCTCAACAGGAACCTCCTCAAAACCTATATTTACATCATCTAAAAAAACATCTTTAATTTTAATAGATTTAACCTTCCCGCTATTAAAATTAAATTCAATATCGTGTTTTTCTTTTTTAACTACTTTTTTCTGATACAAATCAAAATTATCGACAACTTTACCTTTCTTCTTCAAATTAACATTTGCATTAACAAATCTACCCTGACTATCATATAAAGTATAATCTGTCAAATTAGCAAAACTCTCATTAGTAACATACAAACTTTTATTATCATCAATATAAACAACCTTGAATTTATACTGGTCAGTATCAACAGGCGAATACACGTTCATGGTATAATCACCAAAAAAAATCTGCGAATCCATAGCAAAATCAAAATCACAAGGATTCTTGCTACAAGTCAAATCAAAAGTTTTCTTAAATTCAGTATTGTTCTTTGGAAAAATCTCAACAATAAAAGTATCTATAGCAGAATTTCGTATAAAAAGCTCACCCTTGACATGCAAACTACTATTAACATTCTCATAAAAAATAATCGGGTCAATATTAACTTTAAAAGAAGTTTCCGGTTTATTCAAAGTAAAAGTCAATCTCTTCCTGTAATTCTTGCCATCATGCTTTGCAGTAATAAGAACCTTATAATCACCAAAAAAAACTCTCCTGAATTCAATCTTGGTTTCACAACTTCCTGCGCAATTAAGAGTCTTAGACTCGACAACTAGGTTTTCTTTAATGTAAATCACCTCAATATTGTACTTCAACTCAGAATTAACATTATTTTCCAAACCAATAATAACTGAATACGGCAATTTCATATCATTCACATAAATAACACTTGCATCAAAAACGCCATTAGAATTAAGATAAGTAACCGCAGAGATAGTACCCACTAGAACTAACATAAAAAAAACTATTCCAGTCCAGTATTCAGTTATCCTTTTTCGGTTCATTTAGGATAATATAAACTCATAAAACCCCTTTATAAATTTATGTCATTTTATATATAAAATATACTATAAAAAAATACTATTTATAAGCAATCAAAAAATAAACAAAATATAAACAACAAAAACAAACAACATGAACAATCATCAAAACTTTTAAACACAACCCAATTAACTATTGCTATGAAAATCAAATACTACCTTGCTCCATTAAACAAACTTGGAAACCTCGCATTCAGAAAATTATGCCTAGAAAATGGAGCAGATTTCGTATTCAGTGAGATGGTAAGAATAGGCCAGCTTCTAGAAAATGACGAAACACAAATCAGAAAAATCACAATTCCAAAAAATCAGCAAGAACAAACAATAATCCAAATAATAGCAGAAGACTCCAAACAAATCGAGCCAGCAATCGAAAAGATAAAACTACAAAACCCTAACATCAAAGAAATAAACTACAACATGGGATGTCCGCAATCATCTCTTTGCAAACTAGAATCAGGAGGAGGCATAATTAAAAATCCAAATAAAATAAAAACCATATCTCAAACCCTAAAACAAGCTTGCGAAAAACACAACCTCACACCATCAATAAAAACCAGAATCGGAATAACAAGAGACGAAATAAACATATTTGAAAACTTGAAAATAATCGAAGAGGCAGGCATAAAAAAAATATACTTGCATGGAAGAGTTCTCAAAGAACCATACTCAAAAAAAGCAACTTACAATGAAATAGCACAAGCAATAAAAATGTTTCCCGAACTTGAAATAATCGGCAATGGAGACATCACAAATCTTGATTCAAAAAACAAAATTTTACAAACAAAATGTCACGGAATAATGATAGGAAGGGCGGCGCTTGAAAACCCGGAAATTTTTAACCAGCTCAAACAAAATATACAAAAACATGATGAAAAATCTGGAATAGAAATCAAAGAAAAAAAAGACATTTTACTTCAATATCTCAAACACGCAAAAACCTCAGATTTGACTATCTCACATATCAAAGCTAATATTTCCTACATCACAAAAAACACAATTGGCGGTGCTGAATTAAGAGAGCAAATCAATAACGCAAACGGGTTGAAGGAAGTTTACGAGATTCTAAAAAAAATCGATTAAAATCTTCTGCTGACAAACTCTCCAAAAGTCTCAATCTAAATTTGTCCCTATGAGTATCAGGATCAATATACGAATCACCAATTGTAGTATAATATTCTATAACTTCTTTAGTAATACCAGACAATATGTCTAATTGACTTTTAATATCCGTAAGACTAGAAGCATCCATGACAGCCGAACAATTTTCAACATCATCAAATCCGTTTGCAATAGAAACTTTACTCAAATCATCAAAATCAATCCAAGAACCAACATATTCATCTTCATTATATTCTTCCCTTGGAACTCTTAACTTATAAAGACGAGAACCTAAATGATATTGTGAAAAAAATCTGCAAAATTTTAAAAAATTCTTACTTCTAAAACCAAAAACCAAATCAGTTTCAGGCAAACTTCTTTTTTTTGAATCAATTATTTTTTCCAAATCCAACATAACTCCAACAAACCTACCATCAGAAAATTGTCTAAATTGGCCCATTGTTTGAGACATATCACCATTTAAAAACCAATTCTCTGCCAATGCTATAGACTCTACATAATCTTTATCCATAACAAAACAAAAATCAACCAACTTTATAAAAGTATCTCAAATCTTAACTAAACAATGACGAAAACATCCATTTCCTCATTAAAATCAAAAACAAAAATTATCTATTAAAATTTTTGAATATTGTTTTTAATCAAACCAATAAAACAAAAATATATAAAACAAAATTAATTGTAAAGTAATATGAATAAAGCAAGTCAAATTTGGGTTGACAAATACAGACCAAAAACCTTCAAAGATATTATAGGACAAAAATATTTTATCGACAGAATTCAAGCATTTCTAAAATCAAAAAATCTACCGCACCTATTATTTGCAGGTTCTCCGGGAACAGGTAAAACCACAACAGCATTAGTAGTTGCAAGAGAACTGTACGGAGAAGGTGCAATCAGAGGAAATTTCCTTGAGCTAAACGCATCAGACGATAGAGGAATCGATGTAATCAGGAACCAAATCAAGGAATTCGCAAAATTGAAAAGCCTTGCAAACGTGCCTTACAAAATAATCTGCCTAGACGAAGCAGACTCACTTACAAAAGAAGCACAGCAAGCCCTAAGAAGGACAATGGAAAGATATTCTGCAACATGTAGGTTCATCCTTGC
>JBFHXM010000026.1:0-11998 GCA_041598975.1 Candidatus Woesearchaeota archaeon
AAGAGGCATGTGCAACTATGTGTGGACTCCCCGTATGCGAATTCGATTACAACACAATCAAGTTCAACAAAGAAGGAGAAAAATGTGGAACAATATTATATGGTGATTGCGAATACGGGTTAAAATGCTATTTTGAATCAAATCTAGACGATCACGGAATTTGTCAAAAAAAATAATTATTATTTTTTAATACAAATATTTTTAAACAATATATTTTATTCTTATAAATAGATGTTCGAGCAAATTGTTTTAATAACAGTAATTATTTTTTTCATTATAGCCTCAATAGAAGACATAAAAAAAAGAGAGGTATATGATTACATAAACTACTCTTTCACATTCTTCATATTAATCATTGGAATATTTTCAAGTATTCTGGAAAAATCAATCGAGCCAATCAGTTATGTAGGTTTTGGACTTCTTATCGGCTTTTTCTTCGGAAGTTTGCTTTACTACCTGGGAATCTGGGGAGGCGGAGACGCAAAATTCCTCATAGGTTTTGGAGCAAGCATATACTTCCTAAAAGACTTCAAACCTCAATTTGATATTACAAACATAGATTACAACCTACTCTCTGAAGCAATAACCTATTACTTGAATATTTTCTTCAACCCTTTCATAAAAATAATCTTGATAATAAACTTCATATTTCTAACCCTCCTATTGATTAACATGATATTTTCAAAAAGAAAAGAGGAGAAAAAAGAACTCTTCACTCTATTTTCAATAATGTTCCTACTGTTAACGGGACTATATTTTGATTACAGCGAATTCACACTATTCCTTCTCGGTTTCATAGCATTCCTTTTGATATTTTTTGGGAAAGAAGACCTCTTCGAATGCGTATACCTAAAAGTCAAAGTAAAAATAAAAAACTTGAAACTTGGCGACAGAATCAACGAAGACATAAAAAAAGCTTCAAAAATTCTAATCCCATTTGAAAAAGGAAAAAAGGGCCTCACAAACAAGAAACTTAACATGATAAAAAATGAGCTCTCCGATAAAGAAAAAAATCAGTTCATACATATAAGAAAGATTCTCCCTTACTCAATACTTGTAAGCCTAAATTACATAGGATACATATTCAAAATAGTGAAAGTAAACCCAATAAACCTCTCAATGCTAGGATACACATTAAAATTCTTGCTACTCTCATTCATCTCAGGAGGAGTAATAGTGTTTGTAATAATTTTTGCATACTACATAAAAAATTTCAAGACAATAGAAATAAAAATAAAAAAAGCAGAATACCTAGGTTTTGGAATAATATTCTTTGCAAGTCTCTACTTCGTTGACAAAAGCATGAAAGTGACTTTATTAATGAACTCGCTCATTGTAATCTACCTATTCATAAAAGTTGCAAAAAAAGTGGAAAAACTACTCTACGTCAAAAAAAAAGAAATCGACAAAATTGTGCCTGGAGACTGGATAGTTCAAGACATAAAAACAAAAGATTATGTATTGTTCCATAAAGAGGACTTCAACCTTGGAATAAGCGAAGAACAAATAGAAGTTATAAAAAGATATGCAAAACAAGACCCAAACCTAAGCCACATAATGGTAAAAGATGGGATAGCATTCCTGCCACCGTTATTCATTGCATTCTTGCTAATGTTCCTAATCTGAAAAACAAAAAAAGAACTAGTTAGAAAAATATATAAAAGATTTTTCTTCAAGCATATATAGAGTAAAATGACAACCCAAAAAAATCACATTCCAATCCTAAAATGCTTTGATGAATTCAAGTTCAACCTAGGGAAAAAAACGCTCATCGAATTTCTAAAAGGAAACCTCAACCCAACAATAGAGCGAAACAATCTTGACGAACTAAAATCATATGGTGAACTTTACAAACTCGAAAAAGAAGAAATCGAAAACATAATCAACCAACTAATAGCACAAAATTATCTTGCCCTTGAAAAAGTGAACGGAAACTTCATCGTTGTCAAAAGAACAAGTCTTGGAATAAAAGAAATTTTCGAAAAAAAATTCAAGCTAAAAGACAAAAGCGAACTCCAAACACTCCACAAAGAAAAAAGCAAGATAAAATTCAAATTCAAAGAAGATCCCATAACAAAAGAAGAAGAAAAAATATTTCAAACATTCGATTTCTTTCTAAACAAATACAACGATAAACAAAAAAAAGCGATACTCTCAAACTCAAAAAGCGTCCTTTGCATAGCTGGAGCAGGCACAGGTAAAACAACAGTGCTTACAAAAAGAATAGAATTCCTTGTCAAATTCAAAAGCACAAAAGAAAAGAAAATCCTTGCAATCACATTCACAAAAAAAGCAAAAGAGGAAATGAAACACAGGCTTGAAGAGCTTGGAATCATAAATGCAAAAGTTGAAACATTTAATTCCTTTTGTGAGAAACTTCTAAAAAAGCACGGAGACAAAATATATGATAAGGAAATAAAAGTTGCACAGTTCAGAGATAAGATAAAAATTCTAAGGGAAACATTTAACGAACTAAATGTAAATTTTGAATTTCTAAAAGACAACTATTTCAATAAAAGACAACTTAGAGAAAAAACATCTGACGAACTTTTCTTCATATTTGTAAACGACATATTCTCAATAATAGACTTCTACAAAAACATAGAAAACGACATAAAACCATTCTACGAAAGAGCAAGAAATCTTGTAGAAAAAAACACAGCTCGGCAAATATACAAAATAGCAAAAAAAGCAAATCAAAAATTAAAAGACAGAGGACTCAGAGACTTCTCTGACCAAATACTTGACGCATTAAAACTATTCAAAAAACACTCAGGCACAATTCCAGAATTCGAGCACATACTAATTGATGAATTTCAGGATGTAAACAAAATACAAATAGACTTAATCAAACTTTTAAAATATCAAAACATCTTCGCAGTGGGCGATCCCAGGCAAGCAATATATGGGTGGAGAGGAAGCGACATAGAATACATACTAAACTTCCCAAACGAATTTGAAAACACAACAATAATCGAACTTGAAAACAATTATCGTTCAAGCAAAAACATCGTAGACCTTTTCAACCTATCAATAAAAAGTTTGGGACTTGTAGATTTGAAAGCTGCAAAAGATGAAAGCAATAACGAGAATAAAATATACTTAATCGAAAACGAAAACGAACTACTTGAAAAAAAAATAGTTTTTGAATCAATCCTAAAATCTGAAAACCCGCGAAATGAAATATTCGTGCTTGCAAGAACAAACAAGACACTCGACAACTTCGCAAAATTCTTCCGGCAAAACAAAATACCTTATGCAATCAAAACCGAAGAAGAATACAAAGACAAAGAACCCGGTGAAAAAGAGATAGTGCTTGCAACTGTGCATTCAATTAAAGGAATGGAAGCAAAAGAAGTCTATCTTGTAGGATGCAACAATCTCTCCTTCCCAAACAAGGTTCAGGACAATTTCGTGTTCGCCCTTGTAAAAGAAGACAGTACTTACAACAAAGAGGCAGAAGAACTACGACTGTTTTATGTAGCAATATCAAGAGCCAAAGAAAAACTGACAATAACCTATACTGGAAACTTCTCCAAATTCATCACAAAAAAAATGCTCGACCACATAGAATTCAAAACCAAAAACAAAAGTCTGTTCGAATTCGCAAACAAAACAGAACTAAGAGAAAAATCACAAAACTACCAAATACTCAAAAACCTACTCAAGGAATGGCGAGCACAAAAAGCAAAAGAAACTAGCCTGCCCTTATACATGATAATATCCAACGATGCTATAGAAGACATCGCAAAATTAAACCCGCAAACAAAAACACAGCTCTACAATGCAAAAGGCATGGGCGAGGGAAAAATATCAAAATACGGAGAAGAAATCTTAAGCATAATCAATGAGTAAGATTAATTCAATAATTTTTCCAATCCCTCCATAAATGAAACTGCAGTACAACCTAAAGAACCAACTGAGCCTAATGAAAAAACAATCCTCTAGAAAAATCATTATTTTTTTAATTAGAATAAGATTTGTATGCAAAAAATCAACATTAAATAAAATAAATTTTAACAACTAGTAAAAATTGGTTTTGGCAAATTCCAAACTGGAGTAGTCAAATTAAAATCAGTACATGAAGTAACTTGATCAACATCCCAATTGCTTAAATTTCGATTAAAATTACTTGCACCCCTAAACATCTGATCCATATTTGTAACACTACTTACATTCCAATTGCTTAAATCACTATTAAAATTAATAGCATTACGAAAAAGACTCCCCATATATATTACTTGACTTACATCCCAACTGCTTAAATCACTATTAAAATTTGAGGAACCATAAAACATGTATATCATAGAAGAAACAGAACCTACGTCCCAATTGCTTAAATCACCTGCAAAATTGACAACATCTTGAAACATATAATCCATATTTTTAACACTACTTACATCCCAACTGCTTAAATCACCAGTGAAACTACTTGCACTACGAAACATATTACCCATATTCAAAACATTACTTACATCCCAACTGCTTAAATCACTATTAAAATTTGAGGAACCATAAAACATACTATTCATATCAGTAACACTACTTACGTCCCAATTGCTTAAATCACCTGCAAAATTATTCGCATTAAAAAACATACTAGTCATAATTAAAATATTACTCACATCCCAACTGCTTAAATCGCCAGTGAAACTAGTAGCATCACGAAACATATTATTTAAACTTGTAATTCCTGACAAATTCAAATCATCATTGCCAGTATAAACCAAATTACTACAACCATAAAAATAAAAACCATTATTGCCAACTTTCAATGGTCCCCAGGCTTTAATTTCAACAAGCTTCAATTTATCGCCTCCATTATTAAACCTAAAACCATCAATCTGGCCTGTAATCCTAATTTCGTACTCTCCTTCACTCGCATAAGTGTGTGTAACATTAGCATCGTCCCAAGCAGTAATTGTACTATTACTCCCATCACCCCAATCAACTACAAAATTATATGCGCCCCCATTATACAAAGGCAAAGCAACCTGATTGCTATTAGATGAACCTGCACTAGTTTTAGAAGTATTCCAAACAGAAATAAAAGTATCAGTATAAATTGGGAGCAAATCTCCAATTTCAACAGAACTATCAAAGAAAAACTTTTTTTCATATAAATCATTTTGAGTTTGAAGAATAACATCAGGTTTGTTAGTTGTAACATAACCTAAGCATCTATCAATGTCAACTACATTCATACCAACATTCAAACTAGATAAAGAACAAGAAATGCCATCAATTTCTAAACTTATAACATTAATTGCCGAATCTTCATTATTAACAACATATAAAGTATCACCTACAATCTTATCTATAATTATATTATTATAATCATCTTTATTTTCAACATTACTAAAAGTAGAACTTACATAATTGTAGTACCAATTTTGAAAACTTACAATAGAAACAATTGTAGTTATAATTAATAATGCAATTGCAATTACAGAAGATAAAGCTTTCTTGCTTCTCATTAAATAAAATTATAAAATAAAATATTTATAAATATTTAGTATCACAAAAACATTAATAAAAGATAAAATTACTCCATAATTTCTGTCTTTTCTTCAACTGCGGGCTCAGTAATACCAACACCGCCAACATTGTCATAATAAATAGGATACTCCCTTCTAACTTCCTTATAACCTAAATCAACTTCATTAATCTCATCCAAAGTCTCAATATCATTAGCTAATATCATCCTCTCACTAATAGTGTACAAAACATTATCCATGTACAAACTTCTCTTAACTTCACTAGGTGAACTATACCAATAAGAATAACCTTCCTCAAAGTCATCATGAACAATGGTTCCTCTCAAATCAAAACCTTCCTCAGTTACAGTAAACACATAAGCACCTTGAACATATTCGTACTTGTAACTATTCTCTTCGCCAATATATTCTCTAACAGGAATAACCATCAATTCCTTGTCTTTGTCAAACAAGAACGCCTTGTGGTCATAAAGTGCCACAGAATCGCTCCATCTTCCCTCAATCACATAAGTGTCAACCTCTTTAGGATTCTCAAAATCACTCACATCAAACAATGAAACCTTTACACCTGTTGTAACAATTCCTCCCCATTCACTTTCCTTGGTATCTTTACCAACACCAATTAGGAAATTCTCATCATAAGGATGCAAATATTGACTAAATCCTGGAACTTTAAGCTTACCTAAAACTTCAGGCGCTTCAGGGTTGGACAAATCAATCACAAACAAAGGATCAACTTGCCTAAAAGTTACCATATAAAGTTTATCACCCATAAACCTTGTTGAATAAATACTCTCATCTTCTGCAAGTTTTTCAAGCTCACCAATTTGCTCCATATTATCATCTAAAACATAAACATTATTATATGAAACACTGCCGCCCTTTCTAGTCCAAAAAGAGGTAGTGGTCGCAACCCTCAGATTACCCTTATGCTCATCAAGTGAAAACTGATTCAGCAAATGACCTAAAACTTCTCCTTTCGTATCATAATCTATCTTACCATTATCTATCATGATCTTATGAATAATAGTCTTGCTCCTCTCAGCCTCTCTTTTATAATAATACTCTTCCTGAATCTCTGAAATATCTTCAATCAAATTCTCTTTTTCATTCTCATCCATATCATTATACATCTCTTCTAAAACTGTAACAATCTTTTGAAAATAATAATCATCAGTCGCTTTCTCATCTAAAATATCATCAATTTTTGATTGAACATCACTAGGAAGAACAGTATAAATAGTTTCCATGAAATCAACAATTCTATTTGTCTCATAATATTTACTATAAGCAATATAGATATTATTCTCTGAAACATACATAGTAGTGCCATAACCAAGCATGAAAGATTTTGAATCAACCTGCTCCAAAGTATCAACATTAAAAGATGACAAAGTGTTAAAATTATATGAATAATGTGGCATATCAAAATAGTAAATTTTCGGCTCAACTACCTTAATTCCATTATCATAAATTACTGGAACTTCCAAATTTCCTCTGTAATAATTAACATACTCTCTTGACACAAGATAAACATTGTCTCCAATCATTCTTGCATTTTCATAACCTCCAGAAATGCTGAAATCCTTAACTTCATTAGGATCTTTCCTATTACTAATATCATAGATGTAAACATGAGTAAAATCCTTGTAAGACTTATACGGAAGAAAATTGTATGAACTAACAGCTTCAACCTCTTCATATTTGTTTGTAAACACAACTAACTTATCACCATTGATAAACATGTTAACAGGAGTTTCTCTCTCATCATATTCTATCTCGGATAAAACCTCTGCATCTTCTGCAGGATACGCATCTACAATTAAAACTCTGTTCTGTGAAATAGTATAAATGTACTTTCCATCATTTTTCACAATATCCGCTTCATCAACACCTTCAACCTGAACATTAGTTTGTGAATAATCAGATGCGCCACTTCCACTTGAAGAATCAAATTCTGCTGAGGCTACCCCTTTTGTTTGAACAGACGCAGACTCAGCTACCGCCATATCACTAGCACCAAAACTTCTGCTATTTGAATAATAATAAGACTCTTCAAGTTCTTGCTCTTTTAAAAAATCTGCAAGCTCCTGCTTTGAAGAAAAAACCTTCAAATCCTCTGCAACTTCCAAATCAATATCAGAAGTATTTCCATTATTGCTAGTATTATTATTGTTGTTATTAGGAAGTCCTTGAGGAGGCACGCACCCACTAAAAACTAACATAATAATCATAAAAATACCAACCAAACCAGCATAGATATTTCTTGCCATAACATACTACTAAGAACTCTATATTTAAATACTTGCTTTTAACTTCAAAATGAATTAAAGTTAAGCAAAATTAGGTTGCAAAATTGCAAAGCAATTTTTGGGAGGTTTGGGGAAATTCAAAAAAATTGATAAATCCACACAAAAATAAAAGATGAAACAATCAAAAAAGACATAATCTCCAAAAAAATAAAATGCAAAGTAGAAGAAGTGGAGAAATCACCAAACCTAAACTTCAAGCTAATAGGAAAAAAAGGTTGAACACCAGTAACAGTCAAAGAATCCTCCAAAATATGCAACGAAATAGCCATGCCTAAAATAAGTAAAATATCCTCAAATAAAAAAAACAAATCAAAATAAAAATACACGCTAAAAAACAATATTGGAAGCCACAAAGTATGCGTAATAGTTCGATGCTTAAACAAAATTCGCATAAACAAATAAACTGGAAATGCCAAAAACAAAGTCTTATACATAATCTCCCTACTCAAATTAACAATTCTTATATCAATGTCAGGAAGCCAGGCAAAAGCGGCAGTAAAAAAAGAAAAAAGCGTGGTTATAAACAGATTAAAATCAAAAGCAAAATAGTAAATCCAAAGCGAAAGTCCAAAACTCCAGGTAATATGATTTACTCTCTTCATAATATACTCACAAACAAACTCATATTATATACTTTTGTAAATAATTACTCAAACTCAATGCCCTCTGCAACATACTTTCCAGACTTCATATACCTATTCATCTCAATCTTCTTCTTCAAAACTTCAAAACTCTCTTCAACTTGCTCAGTAGACAAATCAAAAAAAGACATAATACCTTTAAGCTCAACCAAAGACTTCACATCAGCAACATTTGAAACAACAAAGTTCAAATAAGAAGGAATAGAAAACTTTCTAGCAAACCTCAAATTTTGGTTAATCCTTCCTATCTCCTTTGCAATATACCTTTTGTCCGCCCTGAAAAAATTAAAAGAAAAAACAAAACCTATTCCCTTGCTCCTTGCATACTCACACAAAACATGATTAAGCCCTGAATTAAAATGATGTATAAAATCAATCTTCGGTTTAAACAAGGAATTCTGTGGACCCATCAAAAAGTCAACTTGTGTACTCTCCAAAAAAAACCTATTTGTTTTATTCAAGCCACCCATTCCAATAACCAAATCAAAATCATTCTTCAAATTATTAATAGAACCAACAAGCGAGTTATCAATCTTTTTCAAAACAACTTTAACTGCAGTAAAATCAAACTGCTTTTTCCTCTCCTTTAAATCATTTAATTTCTTGCTAAAGCTATTCTTATCTTCATAATTTAATTCAAACAAAACAACAGGAACATAATCAAATCTTTTCAACTCATCAAATACTTTTTCAAGATTATCATTATATTCTACTAAAACATGCATAAAAATTCTAATAAAAGTTTATTTATAAAGACTCTGATTGATAATTCCCGCCTTTAATAATATCAACAATAGTTCTTGCACGAGTATTTTCAAATATGTCTCTTGCAAGGGCAACTTGTGAAAATCTCAATAAAAATTGAAACAAATATAAATTATTTACATTTGCATAACTTTCAATATAATAATCCTCTGGCATTAAAATATTCCTTGCAATATATGAAATATTATCCGAACTCTTTTCAAAATCCCCCTCCGACAATAATTGAACAATAGATTGATTATTTTTTGATGCAAGAGGCAAATTCAAAGGTTTTCTCATCTCATTTGCTCCCCTTTTATCAACTAAATACATCTCACACAATTTAGGAAAAACCTCGACAATATATTGAAAAGGTAATTTTTTTTTCTTTAATTTCAACATAAAATCCTCAAATCCAACATTTAAATCATCAAAAGTAAATTGATCTAAAGCAGAATTTAAAACATTATCGTCAGAAGAAGAAGGATTTTTACTCAAACTAAAATAAGTATTTAAATTCAAATCTAAACTATCCTCAGTCATAATAATCTAAATAGGCTCCCTATTATATAAATCTTACTTTTTAGGTCTGCTTCCAATAACTTCTTCAACAATGCACAATTCAAACAAAGACAACATTTTTTTAAAATCAGGGCTAGTCTCATTTGCACCATTTGAAGTATTACCAAACATAATATTAAACAACTCACTTTCAGGATTATATCTTAAAATACAACTATCAGTATCAAGACCATCCCCAACATCAAAAAGAAACCTCCAAAAATACTCTTCTCCACCTGGATACAAATCTGGCCATTGTTGTTTTTCTGGCCCTCTCTCAGGATAAACTGGATGAGCAAAACCTGGCACATTTTCATACCTTGACCATATTTCATCCAACTTAGATGTTATCATATCAAGTTTTTCTTGTAAATTCATAATAAAACAAAAATAAAACACATTATTAAACCTATGTGTTAAACAACATAAATTATATAAAGAGAAATATAATTTTTTTAATTACAAGAAATTAATTCTTAAAGCCAAGATCGCATAATCCGGTATTGCGCCACCCTGGAAAGGTGGTTCCTTATGGAATTCAGGGTTCAAATCCCTGTCTTGGCGTTGCAAGAAAGGGATTTTCTCCCTTTCAGATACAGTCAAAAATTTCTTCAAAATTTTTTCGGTACTTTGTTCATTCTTCACAAAGCTTCAAATCCCTGTCTTGGCGTTCAAACTTGTTTGATAAGCCAAACAGGTACCGAACGGAGATTTTATCGAAGTGACTGCACCTGTCTTGGCGTCCTTTAATATTCTAATTATAAAAAACAAATAAAAAATACATATGCAGAATCACGCAAACCCTGCTTCAAAATCCCCAAGTTCCTTGGATTCCTCATCAGAATACTCCTCTTCGGCATACTTGATAAAAAGTTCCATCAAATGCGACGGAGTCTTAATAGGAAATTCATTAATCATAAGACCAATATCTCGACCATCATACACATTATGCTCAAACTTAACTCTAACATTCCCAAGAGCTTTAATCAACTGTTCCCTATCATTTATTGGATACAAACTATGACTTTTTATCCTACTATAAAAAATATCGAGCGACATTTTAACACCTCCCTCTAAAAGAGAATACCTATATGGTTTTCCTAATATAAAAAGCTAACGCTAAAACTTAACTAAAAAGTCCCTTAAGCCTGTCCATGAAATTCTTATCCTTCAAAGTTTTCGCATACTCGTGCAAAATCTTCTTCTGCTCCTTTGTAGTCTTTGCAGGTATCTCCACATTAACCCTCACATACAAATCACCATAAGAATCATAATTAAAAAAAGGAAGTCCTTTCCCTTTCAAACGAAGCATTGTCCCCGACTGTGTTCCAGAAGGCACTTTCAAACTAAGTGTTTTGTCAAAATGTTCAAACTCAACATCATCACCTAAAATCGCAGCAATAAAATTAATATTAACGTCCATGTACAAATCACTTCCTTCAACATCGAAAACCTTGTGCTTCTTCACATGAATCCGCAAATACAAATCACCATAAGAATCACTATGCCTATCATAATGCCCCTTCTTGCTAACCCTCAAAGTAACTCCATTCTCAATGCCCTTTGGAATCTTAATTTCAACACTCTCTTTCTCAGAAACACTTCCCTCTCCCTTACACTCGCTGCAGGGATTTTTGATAACTGTCCCTTCTCCGCCACACTCGCTGCACGGCCTCTGCGTTCTTATATTTCCAAGAATAGACCTTTGCATCTCGATAACAACACCAGATCCGTCACAATTAGAACATGTCTTCACATCACTGGACTTCTCCGCACCTTTTCCATTACAAGTCTCACATCTAACATCTCTTGTAACCTTAATATCTTTAGTCACACCAAAATAAACATCATCCAAAGTTATATCCACATCCGCATAAACTCTTGTGTCCCTGCTTCTTGCAGAACTTCTCCTGCCGCCACCAAAACCACTAAAACCGCCAAAACCCGAAGAAGAACCAAACCCAAACTGTTCAAAAATATCATCAAGGTTAATTCCAAAATCAGAAGGATTAAAACCACCTCCGCCAAAACCACCAAAACCCGCGGGTCCATCTGCAGAACCATAAGTATCGTACTGCTGTCTCTTTTGATCATCAAGCAAAACACCTGCTGCTTCATTAATCTCCTTAAATTTCTTCTCTGCATCCTCTTCCTTGGAAACATCAGGATGATACTTTCTTGCAAGCTTTTTGTATGCCTTTTTTATATCATCCTTTGATGCACCTTTCTCCACACCTAAAAC
>JBFHXM010000027.1:0-11641 GCA_041598975.1 Candidatus Woesearchaeota archaeon
AGCCCGGTTTCTTCATAAAACATGTTTTCCTCTGCTTTCTTTGTGTGATAGCATCTGATTCCCGTAATTTTCATCTCTCCACTGCTTGCAATGTCATAATACAATGTGACTGGCTTTTCCTGTATTTTGTTAAGCTCTTTTGGTATTTGTGGCACATTTTTGAATCTGATTTCATAATATGTAATTTCACTCTCCTCTGCTTCTTTTTTATTTTGCATTTCTTGAAGACACTCTGGGCTCAAACAAGTTAAAACTTTCCACAAACTTCTAGTATTCTCTTTTGCATCATCAAGAATAATTTGTCCTGCTTCTACTGTTGTTTTCATTCCATTTGCAGTTAATAATCCATAAATTATAATTGAAAATATTGCTATTAAAAATGGCAACCACATACGTTCAGTATTTTTAACTCTATATTCAAAAGGAACATATGGAAAGGCAAAAATCAATATTGTTAATATTATTGGAAAAGTTAATAACATTGTAATCCATGTAATATAAACATCATTAAAAAAAGATAGCGCAAACTTTACTAAATAATGGATTAACTTATAAAGATATGGTATTGCTTGATTTCCTTTCGTAATTAGTGAATATGATAAATAAATAAATATAGGTGTTTTAAAAACTTCATATAATATTGAACTGCCAACTTTGAGATTATTATGTTTAGTAGTTTGATTTGCATCTTCAATTCTTTGTGTGTTCACATTTGCTAACTTTTTAACGGTGCCTTTAATTTTTTTATTGTCAGTAGTATTATCAGCAATTGTTTCTAGACTTTTAATAATTTTATTCTCCTTCTTTTCCATTCCTCCAAGTTCATCAGCAATATGTGTGTCGTCCGTCATTTTAATCACTTAAAACCTCTCCCATTTTATCTCTGTCAAAATGATAGCTTCCAATTTCGTTGAGCAAATTAATTATCTCTTTCCTTTTTCTTCTTTTATCAAAAAAACTTTTGCTTTCAAAAGCTTCGCTGTCATAATACTCTCCAACTTTTAAGGCAAAATACTTTCGCAGATAATTCCTTAGCATGTTCTTGAAATCTTCAAAATCCTGTGTGTCCCTGACTTTTAAAAGTTCTTCTATGATATCAAACCTGTTTAAGACATAGAAGTTAATTATCTGTTCAATTATTTCTTCATTTTTATATGTTGGAACTTTCTTATTCTTGTTATACTCTTCAAGCCATTTAGCATAATAATTCTTAAGTATCTCAAAATCATTCTCAGAATTAACTTTTTTCTCTTCTTCTTTGTGTTCTACAATATTTTCGCACTCTTCAAGTATGCCTAATGTTTGTTGGTCTAAATCTTGCTGTGTTTCTTTAAATTTTTCGTATTTATTTTTATTGTCATGAATTAAATTTGCGATAGAATTTTTTATCTTGATAAACTCATATTTATCTTCAGTTTTTTTTAATTGATTAATAAGCTCAATTAATTCAAGTTCGAACATAATATTTTTCGATGTTTCTTGTTTATAAATATTAGTCTTAGTTTCAAAGTAAAAAACAATTTTAAAAACAAAATTATATAAAAGAGGTTCACATCTCATATAGTATGGACCTAACAAGTTTCGGAGTTAAAAAAAAAGAAGAACATTCAAACAATTCTTTAAGTGAAATTACTGATGAAAAACTCGAACTTAACATAAATAAAATAAAAAAAGATTTCAAGCAGGAAGAGATAGAAAGATATCTGCCTTGGTTTTTGAAATACCAATTGAAATCATTTGACAATCTCATTTTAACAAATGAAATAAAAAAGATTATAGACTTCATAGAAAACACTCCAAAAGGCAAGGGAATACTTTTACACGGCCCTGCAGGAAGCGGGAAAACAACTACAATAACGCTTGTAGCTAAAAAATACAATTTTGAGATATTTGAGCTTAACGCTTCAGATGCCAGAAACAAAGGTACGATTGAGGAAAGTGTGGGTGAGGTAATAAAGCAGAAATCCTTGTTTGCAAAAAACAAGTTAATATTAATTGACGAGGTGGACGGCGTTTCAGGAAACAAGGACAGAGGTGGTGTTGCTCAGCTTGTCAAGTTTATAAAAGAAAGTCAGTACCCTATGACTTTTACTGCAAACGACATTGACAGCGACAAAATCAAAGCTCTCAAAAAGCAATGCGTACTTGTTGACTTTGTAAACCACTCACAAGAACTGCTCGAAAACATTGCAAAAAGAATATTCAAAGCAGAAAAAATATCATACAAAGAAGACGAGATAAAAAAATTCATAAAAGAAAGAAACACAAGCGACATAAGAGGTTTTATAAACGACCTTCAGGCAAACGTTCTGGAATCCAAATTCACTCTTGATGAAAATCTTGAAATAAGGGATTACAAGAAAAAGATAGAAAATTTGATGAACACAATATACTTTTCTCCTCCTGAAGAATGCATAAAAAACACTTACAACACAGACATAAACCTCGACGATCTTTTCCTATATCTTGAAGAAAATACTCCTATTGTTTACACAAAAGCGTCTCTAATTCAAGCATTCAATGAAATTGGGAAGGCAGATGTTTTCAAAGGAAGAATTATCCGGTGGCAGTACTGGAGATATCTTGTTTACATTAACTTTTATCTGACATACGGAATCTCTGCGTACAACCAAAACACAAGCAAACTCATACTCAAAAAGAACCAAAGAATACTAAAAAAATGGATATATGGAAACAAGGTAAATGCACTAAGGTCAAGAACAAAAGTAGAAAAGGGAAAAGGCGAACCGCAAAAGTTCATAGAAAAACTTGCAAACTACTACAAGACCTCGGTAAAAAAATGCAGGTCTGACGATTTGTTCTACTTCATAATCTCCTACAAAAACGATGAAAATTTCAGAAAAGCAATGGACAGGAAACTTGACATTGACGACGCAACAAGAAAAACTCTGCTAACTATGTAAGTAAGAATAAAAGAAAAAATCAAAAACTAAAATAAAAACAAAAAGTTTAAACATTAAACTTCTTCTCTGTTATAACTGGCTTTCCACCATTGACTGTAACAGTCCTTTTTAGAATACCTTCTCTTTTTGCAAGCTTTCTTGCAATTTCAAAAGGTTCGCCTTTAGGAAGATGAATGTCATTAATAATGATATCATGCTCGATTTGAATCTCTTTTACGCCTTTTAAATCCTTAATGTCAAAAGCAAAATCGCTTAGAACTTTCTTAGCCAGGTTTTGCGGAAACAATGATTTGCAGAAATCCTTGCTTATCTCCTTGTTAGGCTTTGGGAAGGTGTTTTTTGTGCTTAAACTTATATCTTCTTCTTTAAAACTAAGCAGGATATTATAATCTCCAAGGTTTTCAAGAAAATTGCTTAGAATTATGTTATTATTTAAGATGTATTTGAAGATTCCTCTTGATTTTGTAACTTTCATGTATTTGATTCCGCTTTTCTCCAAATCAGGGCTCAAATCTTTGTTCCAGGACAATGTGCCTTTAACCATTATCTCTCTGTCTTTCAAATGTCCTGCCATTAAATGGAGAAGTTCATCAATAATATGGAAAGAACTATGCACTTTAATGCCTTTTTTCATCACTTTTAATGTAATAATAGGGCCTGTAAAGTTTCCTTTGCTGTACCTTATGAATTTTTTGTGTGCATGTTCGGTTTCTTTCCCTTCAAATATGTCTTTTATATAATGCATACAATTTCTCATGAAAAAATGTTTATATATATTTGTATTTAAGAGTAATACTCCTTTTTTATATTCATTCTTCAGTAGTAAAAATAACAAGTTTTATAAATAACCTCTTCTTATCATTAAGTAATATGATAAACACAGAATATTTGGCAATTAGTGCAATATTTATCACAGGGTTCTATTTAGGATTGAGGGTGAAAGAAGGGCTCTACAAACTTAGAGAATATTTAAGGGAGAATTTCTCTGAAGAATAATTAATAATGATTTTAAATCCCTTTTGTTTTTAACTTATCAAGACTTTCTTTAATCTTGTCAAAATAACTATTAACATTCGCTTCTATGTCTTTTACAATTTCGTCTTTGTTTTTCGCAAAATACACAAACATAAATCCTCTATCTAGGTTAACCTGTCTTTTTAAGACAAGCCCTCTTTTTAAAAGTTTTATAAGTATCTTTTGGATTGTTGTTCTGTCTTTTCCGACTTTCTCCACCAATTCTTTCACACTAACACCACTTTTACTTTTTATTAACTGTGAGAATATTAAATACTCTGATTCATTTAAATTATAATTGCACTGGATTAAATCTTTCAAAGTAATTTTTTTACAGGTAAAATCAATCTTTCTCATGATATTATATCTTTAATTTTCATATTTAAAAACCTTTCTAATTAACATGAAGTAAGGAACAAAAACTAATAATATCAGATAATACGGCTTTCGTGGTTGGTTTTCTCTATGTGAAGCACAAAATCACTAATACTTTCAATTTTATCGTCATGGGAAACGAGGATAATCTGTTTCAGATTGCTTTGCTTCAAAAGTTCGCCAAGCCGGGAAATCTGGTTCTCTGAAAACCCATCAGTAGGTTCATCCAAAATAAGCAAACTTAATTTTTGATTCTCATTTAAATTACTTTCAATAATCTTTTTCAGGCCAAGCCGATATGCAATTGCAAGTGAGGATTTTTCCCCTCCACTTAAATTTTTAACATCAATTTCATAACCATTTTGCTCAATTATCGGCGAAAATTCGCTGTCAAGTCTTACATCTATATCTCCATCCTCAATAAGCTCTTTAAAAAGTGCCTCAAACTCCAAACTGAATTCCGCATAATACTTTGAGAAAATCCTTCTTTCAATGAGATTAAAAATATCGCTTGCATCAGAAGAAAGGAAATGCTCATTTTCGAGTAATTTTTCATACTCTTGACTCAACTTCTCAAGTTTTGAAATCTCTTTGTTCTTTTCATCAACTCCATCACTAAAAGATTTAATGTATGTTTCATAAGAACCAATCTTGCTAGTTATTATCCTTAAATTACTGTTTATCTTTTCAAGATTTTCATTCAATTTGTTTCTCTCTTTTTTAATTTTCTCTTCTTCGATTTTAAACTTTTCTTTGTTTTCTAGATATTTTTTTCTTTTCTTAAGTTCATCTTTCTTAAGTTGAATCTCCTTTTCAGCAAGTTCCACCTCTTTTAGGTTGTTATCATAATCTTTGATGAAATTTTTCAAATCAGAAACTTCAACTTTCATGTTTGAAATTTCTTTGTTCAATTTGACCTCTGTTTCACTCAAATTCTCAATATCCTTTCTGCATTTTTCAAAATACTTAATTTTTTCATCAATCTTTTCTTTCTCTTTTTCAAGTATTTCAAGATTGTTCTCTTTAATTTTATCTCTTGTTTTTTTCATCTCCTCGAACTTTTTCCTCTCTTCCTTCTCCTTCTTCTTCAAATTTTCGTATCTCTCTTCTTTTTTTATGAAAAGTTCTTTTATCAATATAAGCTCGCAATATGTTTTTTCTGTGTTTTTTAACTCGTTCTCAATTTTTGCAAAATCCTCTTTTAGTCCCTTTTCAACTATTTTTAAATCTGAAATCTCCTTTTCGAGCCTTTCACCAATAGATTTTTTGTGCTGCTTGTCAACTTCTTGCAAACAATTATCGCAGACTTTGATATCTGACAAGCTCTTTTTTTTTATTTTTCGCTCTTCGATTTTCTTTGCAATATTTTCAAGTTCACTTTTTTTCGCGTAAATTTCTTCTTTGTTCTCAAAAATCTTTTTTTCTATTGCGGGCAATTTATTAAGCTTGGTCTTGGTTTTTGAGATTTCTCCTTCCAAATCTTTTAGCTGGCACTTTGTTAGCATGTAATCAAAATCTTTCTTCATGCTCTCATAATTTCTGACCATGTTTTTGACATCAAGTATTTTTTCATTTATCTTTTCTCTCTCAGAAGCAATTTTTTCATTTTCCTGAAGTTTTTTTCTTAAATCGTCTCTGTTTTTTGAAACATCCTTAGCAGATTTCTCTTTCTTTATTATCTCTTCTTTTAGCTTTTCTATCTCCTTTTCAATTTTTTCCTTTGGATTTCTCTTAACATATTCTTTTTTCTTTTCACACCTTTTTTCAAGTTCGATTACTGATTTTTCAATCTCAGAAAATTTGGAAAGTTCTTTTTCGTTATTCAAAATTTCTTGATTAATTTTATCCAATGCATTACCTCTTTTTTCAATTGCATTTTTATGCTTGTCAAACTTCTCCAAAAACTCTTTCTCTTTCTCCTGAATTTCCTTTAAAGCCTTGGAATATTTCTTTATATCTTCCTCGTATTTTTTAATTTCCTCTTTATACTTGTTTAAAGGTTCAAGCTTTGCCAAGTATACTTTTTTCTCCTCCCGAATCTTTCCAGTATAAATAGAAATAGCGTCATTCAATAATTTATATTTGTCAATATTAAAAATCTTACGAATAATCTCAAGCCTCTTATCTGGTGTTGTAAAAAGTATCTCCTTCAACTGTTCTTGTGGAGTGTAAATTGTAAACCTGTAAACAAGGTTTTTGTCTTTGGTGATAAACTCCATTGGGAAATTAAAAAATTTGAAGATATATCCATTAATCTCCTGTGGACTAAGCTCAATTAAATTATCATTAACTAATATATATCCATTCTCTTGATTAACATTATCATTAGTCTTTGACTTTTTCAAAAATCTGCCAATCTCTATCTTCTCGTTCTTTTCTACATCCTTTAAAACAACTTTGATTGAACCTTTTGTTTCACCCTTTCTAAGAAGTTGGTATCCTTCAAGGTCACCTCGTTTAAATCCAAACAATGCAAACTCAACAGCCTGCAAAATGGAACTTTTTCCGCTTCCAATATCTCCGGACAGGAAATTAATACCTTCTTTGAAATCAATCGTTTCCTTTTTGTAACTTCGGATATTCTCAATTTCAACTCTCTCGATAATCATTTTGCAAGACAAAAACAATAAAACTGTATCTAAAATTATCTAAAACAATCCTCTTAATAAATATTTGTTTTCCCAAAACTTTTATATAATAGTGCAAATTATTATATCTATGGCAGAGAGTAATTTACCTATCCAACCGACAATTAACATGGGTATTGTGGGACATGTAGACCACGGAAAAACGACAATTACAAAACTTCTAAGTGGGAAATGGACAGACACTCATAGTGAAGAGAAGAAAAGAGGTATTACTATCAAACTAGGATACACTAATTTTACAATTTATCAAGATAAAAGTTCAAACTTCGCAGTAAATCCAAAAGAAGGATTCAACCAAATCAAAAAAGTATCAATTGTAGATGCACCTGGACACGAAAGTTTCATGGCAACTATGATTTCGGGAGCGGCTATCATGGACTGTGCACTTTTAATTGTTGCAGCAAACGAAAAATGCCCGCAACCCCAGACAATCGAGCACCTGAAAACACTTGAAATTGCAGGAATTAAGGAAGTGATAGTACTTCAAAACAAAATAGATCTTGTATCCAAAGAGGAAGCGATAGAAAACTATCACCAAATAAAAAAATTTCTAAGTACAACATTTGCAAAAGATGCACAAATTATTCCTATCTCAGCAGAATACGGTGCAAACCTTTCATCTCTTCTAGAAGAGATATCCAAATTCAAAGAGCCGGAAAGGAAAAAAGGCGAAAACCCTCTAATGCATATAGTAAGGTCATTTGACATAAACAAACCAGGACAAGACTATAAAGAATTCAAAGGTGGAATTCTTGGTGGTTCAATAGTATCTGGAAAGTTCAAGCTTGGCGATGAGATAGAAATTAAACCAGGTATAGTTAACGTAAAAGAAGGAAAAACTACTTACGAGCCTATTTATGCAAAAATAAGGGGCCTTAAATCTGATAAGGATAATCTTGAAACTGCGCATCCAGGAGGGAGTGTGGCAATTATGACTGGCCTTGACCCCTACCTGACAAAGACGGACTCTTTAGTGGGGCAAATTGCAGGTATCAAAGGCGAATTGCCTGATCCTGTATCAACAATCAGATTCGAAAACCACCTGTTTGAGAAAGTGATTACAAGTACAAAAGATTATGATGTAAAATCATTCATACCAAATGAGCCTTTGATGCTTATTGTAAACAGCCTGACAACAGTTGGTGTTGTGCAGAAAACAAACCCTGGAGAAACAACAGTAGTTCTAAGAAAACCAGTAATGGCATTTGAAAGCGATAGAGTGGTTATTTTTAGAAGGTTCGAAGGCAACAAGTGGCGTATTATCGGCCATGGCATAATTAAGCAATAATCTTGCTCAAAAACAATAAATTGTTATCAATATTGAAAAATATATATTAATAATTATTTTATCTGTGATATATATTCTAAAAAATTCCGTTTTTACAATACCTTTATAAATAATAAAGACCTGTTAGTTTTTACGTTATTTTTACACAAAAAACAATGGTAATAGAAAGATTATTAGATATAACTTATGAACTAATAGGAGATGAAGCAGCTCAGGTTATAGAGTTTTTATACTCTAACCCAGGAGCATCAGAATTTGATATCAGTGAAGGAATAGGTTTTACTGTAAGTCAAATTAGAAGTATTTTGTACGATTTGAAAGCTAAGAACTTAATTGACTATGATAGGAAAAAGGATAAGGAAAAAGGATGGTACTTGTACTATTGGAGGGTTCTTCCTCAAAACTTCGAAACTGTTTACCAGAACGAGAAGAAAAGAAAGCTTGACCAGTTCAAAGAAAGACTTGAAACTGAAGAGACAAGCATTTTTTACATCTGTCCTAACATTTGTAAAAGACTATCCTTTGACGATGCTTTGGAATACAACTTCACATGTCCTGTATGTGGTTCATTAATGAACGAAGAGAACAAATCAAGGAAAATCGAGATGCTCAAAAGAAACATCAAAGAGCATGAAGACTTGCTTTCAGGCAATGAAATGAAAGCAGAAAATTAAATATTACCATAACACTTTTCTTTATAATTTTAATTTTCAACACAAATTAACATATTTTCAGATAACTACATTTTCACATAACAGATTTCACCCACTACCTCTCCAAAAGTTTTATAAAACCCTCCATGGAACTTAATACTATTGAGCAAAATGTATGAACTAATAATTTCTGAAAAACCCCAAGCAGCCGAGAAAATTGCAAAAGCACTAGCAGATGGAAGTCCGAAAAAAGTGCGGCAAAACAATGTAAACTTTTTTTCTTTAACACACAAAGGCAAGCAAATAAGAGTGGCCTCAGCAGTTGGGCATCTTTACATTCTAGGAGAAAAAGACGGGGAAAGTTGGGAATATCCTATCTTCGAAACAGAATGGAAACCGATATTCAAAGTAAGTAAGGAAGCAAGTTACACTGCAGACTACATAAGAACACTTACTGAACTTGGAAGAGAAGCAGACGAAGTAACTGTGGCTTCAGACTTTGATGTGGAAGGGGAAGTGATTGGACTTAACGTTGTAAGATTCGCGCTTGGAAAAAAAGACGCAAACAGGATGAAGTTCTCTACATTAACAAAAGATGAGCTTATCAAATCTTATACAAACAAAATGAAAAGCTTGGAATGGGGACAAGCAATGGCAGGAGAAGCACGGCACAACCTCGACTGGTACTATGGTATAAACCTTTCAAGAGCTTTCACAAACGCAATTAAAAGAGGAACAAACCAGTTCAAAGTACTCTCCTCTGGAAGAGTGCAAGCACCATCTCTGCACTTTTTAGCGCAAAGAGAAAGAAAAATTCAAGCATTCAAACCGGAAACTTACTGGGAAGTATATCTTGATGGAAACTCACAAAAAATAGACTTTCAGGCAAAATACGAAGAGGAAAAAGTTTTCGAAGAGGGAAAAGTAAAGCAAATACTTGAACAAACAAAAGGAAAAGACGGAAAAGTTGCAGAAATCAGCTCAAGAAAATTCAACCAGGCAGTCCCAACTCCATTCGATCTTACATCACTTCAAATGGAAGCAAACACAATGTTCGGGTTTACGCCAAAAAGAACACTCGAAATTGCTCAGAAACTATATATAGAAGGAGTAACTTCATATCCGAGAACATCTTCGCAAAAACTACCAAAAGAGCTTGAATTCAAAAAAATACTTGATAAACTAAAAAATCAACCTTCTTACAAGGATAAAGTAGAGAAAGTTTACGAAATAAATCCAAGTTTAAAACCTTGCGAAGGAAAAAAAACAGACCCTGCGCATCCTGCAATCCACCCTACTGGCGAACTTCCGAAAAAATTGGACCCTCAAGACCAGAAACTTTACGACCTGATTTGCAAAAGATTCTTTGCAGTATTTGGAAAGCCTGCTAAAAGGGAAACAAACACAATCAAAATTGACATTGAAAACAATATTTTCATATTAAAAGGAACAAGAACAGTAGAAAAAAACTGGCATGAATTATACGAACCTTACTTGAAATTTGAAGAAGTGGAAATACCTAAACTTGAAGAAGGAAGCGAAGTAATAAACAAGAAAATAGAATCTATTCAAAAAGAGACTCAACCTCCGAAAAGATACACGCAAGCATCCATTATCAAAGAACTCGAAAAAAGAAATCTTGGTACAAAAGCAACCAGGTCAGCAATACTGGACAATTTATATCAAAGAGGATACATTGTTGATAAATCCATTAAAGTAACTGATTTGGGTCTTAGAATGGACGAGGTGCTTACAAAAGAAGTGCCGATACTAATTGATGAGAAACTAACTAGGCACTTTGAAGAAGAGATGGAAAAAATCAGGGAAAAAAAGTCCACTCCTGAAAAAGTGCTTGAAGAAGCAAAAAAAGAACTAACAAAAGTTTTAGAAGAAGTAAAAACAAAAGAAGTTGAACTTGGAAGGGAACTTGCAAAAGCTTCCAATCTTGCACAAAAAGAGATGGAAAAACTGGGTAAATGCAACAAATGTGGTGAAGGGGAAATAATTATTCGAAGAGCAAAAGTTTCCAAGAAAAGGTTTGCTGGATGCGACAACTATCCAAACTGTAAAAACATATACCCTCTTCCGCAAATGGGTGAGGTTGAAAGAACAAACAACCCTTGCCCGCACTGTGGCGCTCCAGTTGTAATCTTGGTAAGGAAAGGAAAAAGACCTTGGAGATTATGTATTAATCCTGAATGTCCTGGAAAAGCAGAACAGAAATAAAAAATAAAATGTTTGGCAATAATAAATATTTACAAATTTTCACGCCTAAAGAAGTGGGCGAAATATATGTTCATTGGCCAGTTTTATATGAGGATAAATTAAGTCAAAATATTGCAAGAAGAACAAAAAAAATTTATATTAGGTCTAATACTGATGAAAGTGAAACACCTTTAGAAGTTTTTGATGTATTACCTGTATTACTATGCCCTTTTAAAGATGGTTATATGATATTAAATGGAAAACATCGTTCTTACTTTGCTTTTAAATATGATTATAATCTTGTTGCATATATAGTATATAATATGAAAGACATTCATAATAGAATTCCTAAAAATATTTTTGGAACTCCTCAAGAAGGCGACGGCATAGATAATGTTATTTCTTTATTTCAAAATAAAGACAGAATGTTTCATACTGCGTCTGAAGTTTTAAATAGGACAAAAATAAAAGATTTAGATCCTAATTTTATAATAACTCTTGAATTAAAAAAAGAACTAGGCATTCAAAAAGAAT
>JBFHXM010000028.1:0-11582 GCA_041598975.1 Candidatus Woesearchaeota archaeon
ATCATTATTCATAACAGCAAAAACCTCTTTCCTACCAAGCAACTTGTTCTCTACATTATTTTTTATTTGTATAGCCATTTTTAATTTACTCATTAACAAGTTCAGTTTTTACAATTTTTGTACCGGTATTTTCGATACCATCTTTAGTAACAACTTTAGCAATAAAACCTCCACCACTAGCATTATCATTTTTAAATGCAGCTTTAAAACATTTTTCAAGTAAAATTAAAGCATCTTTTTGTGACATATTTGGTTTATATTCAGTATCAAGAATGCTCTTCACATAAATACTTCCACTTCCATCAGTAACATATCCTTCATTAGGAATAATGGTTCCATCTGGACTTAAATTATACAATGAAATATTATCTTGTGAATCATATCCTCCTAAAATAATACTTACTATACTACCTTGAGTTCTAAGTGCGCTATATTGTACTGAATTAATAATCATTGCAGCTTCAGATACTTTTGCAGGCCTTTCTGTTTTAAGTTCAATTAACTTTAATTCCCCTTGCATGTGTCTCATCATTCTTTGATTATCAGCAGCATGTCCTGCAGTGGTTCCAACTATGAATTTAGATAATTCATAAATTTTTGAAGATTTATCTGTAGCGATATATCCTGCAGTCATTCTTCTATCTGCAGCAAGCAGAACACCATCTTTGAATAAAAGACCAATGCATGTAGTTCCTGTTTTGATTTTATTGCTATCTGTCATTTTTATCACCTTTACTTGGCAGCAGCTGCCATTTTCTCGATTTCATTCTTTTTGTTCATAGCCTGTGATGATTCACCGAAATTATAGCAATCAATGATTTCACCAACCAAAGCATCCTTGAATGAAGTCTCTTTGTTGAATGCCTTTTGAGCAGCACCCTGACATAAATACCTAAGCACTAAATCAACCCTCCTTGTAGGAGACATGTCAACAGCTTGAGCATATCTTGCACCGCTTCTTTCAATAGTAATAACCTCCTCTCTAGGAGCAGCATTTTCAATTGCAGTAACAATCACTTGGATAGGGTTTTCCTTTGTCCTTCTCTCCAAATCTTCAAGAACTTCAATCATCATGTTAAGAATCATCTTAGCTTTACCTGTGTTGTGTCCACTTGTAAACTTGTGCTTCTTACCTTTGTGACCAGTAACTTGAACCCTGTTCATTAACCTTTCGATAATGTTAACCTTAGTCTTGTAAAAAGGTGTGTTGTGATAATAACCATTTGTTCTTGGAACAATAATTGGCTTTAGATTAATATAATTAACCAAACCAGCATCTTCTACAACAACTCCATCAAAAGACCATTTGTTAAATAATTTAATACTATCTGCCATTTTACTTCCTTGCCCTCTCTACTTTACCTCTAACAAGAGCATTCAATGACTGTCCGTTAACTTGGATAACTTTCCACCTTACACCAGGGATATCTCCTTTGGACTTTCCTTTAATACCACCGATACCTTCAATCATAACTTCGTCGTGTTCATTAACGAACTTGGAAGCATTGTTTCCTGGTAAAAAAGCAGTAACACTCTTTCCGTTTTTGGAAAGCTGAACAACAGCACACTTCCTTAACGCTGAGTTAGGCTGTTTCGCTTCTCTTTGAGTCTTCTCTAAAACAATACCTTTAGCTTGATTAGCATTTTCAAGCGGATCGTACTTTGCTTTCACAAGCGGGTCCACTTTTCTAATCTTGTATCTGTTTCTCTTCTTAATCATTGTTTTAGCAGCAAACAATCCATTAGTCTTTCTACTCATTTTTTTTTGCCTCCTTCTTAACCACGCTAACCATTGAGATTAAAAATGGTTTACCAATTTTTTGAGCCATTTCTCCATTATCAAGGTCAAGCTCAACCACATCAACATTTGCAATTTTAGCATAATGCTGAATCTTTTTCAAAGTCAAATCGTCACAATTGTTTGCTACGTAAACTTTTTGAACTGCTCCTTTCTTGAAACCTTTCTCACAGCTTTTAGCACCGATTGTAACATTGCCAGCCTTAGCAAAATTAACTAAATCTTTTACATTGAAATCTTCTTCTTTCTTATCTTTTGTTCTTTTAACAAAAGACTTTGTAAAACCTTTGATCTCATTGCTAGGGCTTACTTCTTCAACATACATCTCTGACGCGTTTTCCATTTTAAATTGTTTTTAAAATCTTGAATCACATACACAACAATAATAAAACGAGAATAATAAGTAGCTTAAAACTTTAGAGCTTACTCCATAACCAGCCCTTGCTGATTACTTCTCATCTCTTGTATGTAAAAAAAATAAACATTGTTCCCTTTATAAATATAATGGTTTATATATAAATAAAAATTAACTAGTCCCGCCCGGATTCGAACCGGGGTCTGCGGATCCAGAGTCCACAATGATAGTCCACTACACTACGGGACTGCAAATTATCACAGTTTTATTTTATGTGGCCCGAGTACATATGTGCGAGTCCACCACATAAAGCGTTGGTGTGCCCTCGCGTCTGCTACACTACGGGACTGTAATCTATTAAAAAAGATTATAATGTTAAAAAATTAATTTTGTTTTAAAAACTTTGCTTACCATATCCTTTTCTCATTTCCTGAATGTATCAACAATCTTCAGCCTTGACGCCTTGTATGCGGGCATGAATCCTGCAAACGCACCTACAATAAAACTAAAAGCAAGAAGTATACCTACAATTATTGGGTCAATCGTAATCTCCAGGAAAGTATATCCGTTTGCCTGTGCCCACTCACCAAAAAGAAGAGCCCCAATACCACCCAAAAACACACCTAAAATGCCGCCAAGCAGACCGAAAAAACCAGCCTCGAAAACATAAATAGAGAATATGTCGAAATTTGTTGCACCGATAGCTTTCATAATACCAATATCTTTTGTTTTCTCAGCGATAATCACATACATCGTATTGATAATCCCAAGCGCACCAACCACCAAGCTTACAAGTGCAATCCCTCCCAAAGTTAGACGGACAATATTCAAAATGCTGTTGAATTGCTGAAGCATTTCATCAAAAGTTGTAACATCAACAGTATCATCTCCAAGTTTGTTTTCAAGTAAAATATCAACATTCTCTGCTGCGGTTTTCACATCATAACCTTCAGTCACAGTTGCATAAATCAACTGAACCTGGTCTCCCATCTCATACAAATCCCGCAGTGTGTCAATATTCACATAAACATTCTTATCATCTTCAGGATTACCTACACTCTCAGTAATCCCTACTACTTTGAACTTTGTGCCTTTCAAATATAAATTGGAGCCTACTTTCACTTCTCTTGAAAATAATTCTTCAGCAAAAACAGGCCCAACTACCATTGCATATTTCTCATTAGGTTTTGGATATCTCCCTTCTTCAATCTTTACATTAAAATCCTCAAAATATTCTTGATCATTATAACTACCAAGAATAAGTCTTTGCACATACTCGTTTCCATACTGGATTTGAACATTCTTTATAATATGTGGTGAAACTTTGGAAATATAAGGTTTGTTCTCAATCAATTTTACTTCTGTATCTGTCAATCCTTTCTTGAAACTAAGGGAAGTCAATTGCGAACCACTATAACTAATCATGAGCCTATTAGAACCAAGTTGCTCGAACTGTTTGTTAATAGACTGTTCAAACCCTGCACCCACAAGAACAATTACAAAAATAGAAAGAATACCAAGGCTGATTGCAAAAAAAGTTAAGAAAGAGGAAAACTTCTTTCCTTTAATATCCTTGTAAATAAGTGAGACATAATCCAAAATCATTTTTAGTTTTAATTAATTATTATTAATATAATCTAACACATTTATAAATATGTTGCTTAAAAAAACAGGAGTGAATTTATTTAAATTCACATTCATTATTTTCACATTTAACTTCATTACTTCTATATGTATTTTCATAACCTTCCATACAATCAACAGTATTACAATTTGTTTTTTTACGATCAAAAAATTTATTTGCTGCATATGCTCCACAACATCCATCATCAACTATTTTACAATCAGAGTCATATTCACAATAAGTTGAAACTTGAGTTAATTTTGTTTTATTTTCATAATCGTTTTCATATATAATCTCTTTTTCACATCCCGTAATTATAATTAAAAAAAACATAATTACTAATACATATATTTCCTTCATAAGATATTATGAAAGAAATATACTTATAAGTTTTACTATGATTTTTAAAATAAACCTTGGTAAACCACAGTTTCCTACAATCTAGCCATAATTTCCACTCCTTCCGCCAGAATCCGACTTATTTTTATATACTGTTCCAGCCAGAAATAAACCTCGGATACAAAGGTGATTACGATGGAAATGACAAATATTGAAACAGGAAATGTACGAGAAAAAGGATTAGTTGGAAAACTAAATAATGAAACAAAAGCTAATGTGTTTGGAAATGTTCATGATACAGAAAATAGAAGAAAGATTCCTTTAAAACTTGCAATGGCTATGGAAGATCCAAGTCAATTAGTAAATGCTATGACGTTTATTACGTTTAGATGCGGATACAAACCAACTAGTTATGAAGTAGAAGGAATTAAAACAATTCATCAATTCCATAGAGATGGTTTGATGAATCAACAACAACTTACAACACAACTTAAAATGTATCTAAATGAATATTTGAGAAGAAGAGACATGCCACAAACACAATATCCGATTCAGTAAGAATTATTTCTTTATCATCTTTTTTCCTTTTTGCTAAATTAATAAAAATCTTTATAACCTAACTTAATTTAATTCTAAATATGAGTTTTAAACAACACTTACCAAATACAATGACACTTTTAAATGCATTCAATGGCTTGATTGCAATTCTTTTCATCCTTCAGAAACAGTACAACTATGCAATAATATTTATCTTAATAGCAATAATCCTTGATTATTTTGACGGATATGTTGCAAGACTCCTCAAAGTTGATTCAAAAATTGGATTGCAACTTGACTCTCTTGCAGACATTGTATCGTTTGGAGTTGCACCTTACATTTTGTTCATAGTAAAATACAACTACAACTTATTCATAATTCTAGCAGGAATTATGTATGTGCTTGCAGGCATATATCGGCTTGCTGGTTACAACATCGGGGCAAGAAAAACCAAAACCGGCTTTGTTGGCCTCCCAATAACTTTCTCTGCAATCTTAATGATGATAATCTCATATGTTCCTTACAAAGAGCTTGTTGCGGTTTTAATGCTGGCAATATCTTACCTGATGATATCAAAACTAAACATCAAAAAACTAACTCTCTAAAATGGAATTTGTAATATTTATAATATACTTGTTAGAAATTATTTACTTGTTCCTTCCTGCATCTTTTGCAAACATGATACCAATTACTTTGAAAAAAGTTCCTCTCCTAAAACATCCTGTTGACTTCAAGTTAACATTCAGGGAAAGAAGAATACTTGGCGACAATAAAACTTTCAGAGGGCTTGTCTTTGGAATCATAGCCTCGATAATAATTATTTACATACAATATGCAATACAACTAAAATACAATTTTGGGAACTTCTTAATAGACTACACGCAAGTAAACCTGTTACTGCTTGGTTTTCTTATGGGCTTTGGTGCACTTTTAGGGGACATGATTGAAAGCTTTGTAAAAAGACAGCTTGACATAAAACCTGGCGACATATTTCTCTTCTTTGACCAGACCGACTGGATGATTGGATGTCTTGCACTGACAAGCATCTACATAAGATTTGAATTTAAAATTTGGATTACAGCAATACTATTATTCTCTCTGCTTCATATAATAATCAAGCACCTTTCATATTACATTGGCATTGAAAACAAGAAATGGTGATTCCTGAAATAGGATAACTACTTTTATAAATTCAGCATTACTTATACTATTATGAAAACAAACAAAATATTTGCGATTTTAAGCATAGCATTTTTATTACTCGCTCCAACTGCTTTTGCAGCATCAGAAGAGGACTCATTTTCATTATTTGGAATTAATTTCAGCAAAGTATGGGACTTTATAGCATTCTGGGAAGATGAGAAGCAAAATAAGGATAACAATACAAGCACGCAAACAAATACAAACTCACAATCAACAACAAACTCAAAACCTGTAGACTTTAACATAACTTTGGGCTCAAACACATACAAAAAATCTGAGCTTATGTCTGCAATGAACAATAATGAGGAAATAAACGGATACATAAAAGGATTTAACTATGAATGCATGGCAATGGAAACAAGTGGTGGCGAGAAAGTTACTTTCTACTTCAACACAGACACAGGCAAAGTAAAGAATATAAGAAAAACATTAGATTGCGAAAAACAAATAACTATAGAAGATTCATTAATTGATGACATTTCAAAAGACGGATTCGAGGGGAAAAAAATCAAATCATATCTTGAAAGAGTAGACCTTCCAACAAGCATGTACTTTAAGGCAATCAAAGTATTCACAGTTGGTTAAAAATAAAATAAAATAAAATTATTTTTTCTTTTTATCAGGTAGAATTGCATTATTCCACATAAATTCAAAATAATTCTTGTATGCCTTAGCTGCAATAGAATTTTCAATAATAACACCTTCGGGTTCATCGTCCCAAATTATAATTGCTATTTTATCTCCATATATGTTTGTAACAACATTTGATTTTATTTCTTTATCAACATACTTGTATGAAGTTCCTTTTGAATATTTTCTTTTTCTTCCATGTCCAACAAGATTTCTTACTTTCATCTTTTTTTCATCCTGTATCCTCATGTATTGCTTTACAAAAATAGGCATCCTATCACTCAATTGTCCCTCAGAACCAAAAACATCATTATCTTTTCCTTCTCGTAAAATATCATTAAAAATGGTTTTTATTCCTTTTTCACCAATAAAATGACTTACCGAACCCTGAACTTTCTTATCTTTTTTAAACCTTTTTTCAAGTTCATCAATAGAATCCTTAATTCTATTCTTTTTCTCATCAATATAATCTATTATGTTTTTAGGATTTTCTGCACTATAATGAGCAACATTCCCAACTTTTACTGAACTTATAACTCCTTTGTGAAGAAGAGAATTAATTGCCAAATAACATGAAGACTTTTGTATTCCTGTAATCTTCACAATTTTCCCCACACTCAGCGTTCCATAATCAATTAATGCAATATAAATTTCAACCTCATTATTGCTAAATCCAATCTCAATCAATTTCTCTTTAATGTTCATTATAATAATTATTGTATTCAATACTTTATAAATCTGTCGCAGAGTAGAACATAATTGGACAACTCAATATTATATAAAAATGCATATTTATAATACTGCTAAAAAGCAAAAATAAAAAACAATATAAAATTAGAAACAAAAATCAGAGAGAACACGGATTTAATCTAACTTGAATATGGATGGACAATCCAACCTTATTAAAATAGAAAAATGGAAAGAGACTTTAAAAAAGAAATTGAAGAAACAAAAAAAGTAATTGACAGGCTTTATGAATTATTTCCTGCAAGATTTACTTATGGTAATCGTTTCAATCAATCTATATTATTTCAAAATGAATCGGAGTTAGAAAAATACAAGAAAATAATTCATGGCGATTATTGGTTCATAGAAAATTATATTAGTGATTTAGAGGATTCATTACAAATACCAAGATTTAGAATTGTGACATCTAAGTATTATCCGAAACGATTATATGGTGGTAGGCAATTATCTCGTTATAATTTCAAAGCTTACATGGATGGAAGAATCTGTAGTGATTATTATCATTGCAAAACTCACAACTTTTGGTGCGATGAATATAAAAGTGAATATTTTGACGAAGAAAATGGCGCACATATTCCTAATTGGCCAGACGGATTCCTACCAGTATGTAAACATGACACGTTAGAAATAGAACTGAGCACAGTAAGAATTGATGATGAACTCAACGATGGGTACGGATATGTTAATCCTGATTTAATTGAAATGCTTGAAGAAATTGAAAAAGAAAACAATCAAAAAAAATAAATAATTATTTTTGATGATTGAAAATATGTACGTCCTGTTGTGGGAATGGAATCGTGATGCCGTTCTCGTCGAACATGCCTTTAACTTTCTCCTGCATGTCGAAAAACACAGGCCAGTAATCGTCCCTGTTAACCCATACTCTTGTGGTTATATCCACACTTGATGCGTTAAGAAGTCCAAGGACAATTTGATGTGCTGGGTCTTGCAAAATTCTATTATCTTGCTTGATTGCTTTCTCGATTATGCCTCTTGCCTTCTTTACATCATCGCCGTAACTGATAGAGAAAACCATGTCAACTCTTCTAGTCTTCTCAGCGGTGAAATTGATAATAATGTCATTAGCTAAGGGTCCATTAGGAATAATAATCCTTTTATTATCAGGAGTATTTAAAACAGTATTAATAATATCAATCTTTCTAACTTTTCCAAAAACACCTTGAAACTCGATAAAATCACCAACCTTGAAAGGCTTGAAAAACAAAATAAGAACCCCTCCTGCAAAATTGGAAAGGCTCCCTTGCAAAGCAAGACCTATTGCAAAACCTAATGCCGCAAGAGCAGCCACAAAAGAACTTGTCTCAATACCAACTGTTGCTACAAAACTAAGCAAAAGCAAAACCTTAAGGATGATTCCTGTTAAAGAAACAAGAAAATGATTAAGGGATTGGTCAACTTTTCTTTTCTCCAAAACCTTTTCAAAAATGTTCATGAAAATTCTAATAGCAATCCAACCAACAACAAGAACTACTATCGCAAAACCGAACCTCGGGATGTACTTTTTCAAGAAATCCACAACTATTGTAAAAATCAAATTAACATCTATTGCCATTATACTATAAAAAATAATTAAGAAGTTTATAAACTTTATTTACTATCAACTATAACTTCTCCATTCATAATGTCTAAGTTTATCATACTTATTAGCATCAAAATATGCGGCCCTGCTGTGTCCTGTTTCTGAGTCATTACCTAAAACTGCAATGCTTCTTGCAATAATAGTTGAAAGCTCATCTTGATTAAGAGTTCTAAATCCATCCGGTTCTGCTATGCTACTATCCCTAATCAATACGTTATTCATGGCAACATTGCATATATCAAGAAGCAAAGGTGAAAAAATCGGAAAAGGCACCATCTCTATCGGTATTTCATTTTTTTTAACATTTTTATAATAATCTATAAGAGAAAGATATGTTGCCACAAAATTTCTGCTTGCATCATCAACATCATCAAATCTTGTTTTATGCAATTCATTTTTAGGCACATCTGATCTTTTACTAGGTCTATATTCAAACTTAATTCCCCAAATATATGCAAATCGGTAATCAGTATCATGAACTGGGAAATGAACTATTTTAATAGGATACCTTCCGTGCCCTACTGTTGAAGAAGCCATATGATATATAACTTCTGCACCTTTGAAATATGTGTCAGAACTTGAATCATAAGATTTTTTTCCATCTTCTTCAAGCATCAAATTTTGTATTCTTATTTCTTCTGTTTGTTCAGGATACATATTTTGTTCATAAATATATTTTAGATGTCCAAAAAGAATATTCGAGAAAGAGAAATGATTTTTCGTCCACCATTTTATTCCTTGGGCAAAAATTCTTTCTTCTGGTACTTTAGCTAATCTATCAAAAGCTTCATTTCTAAAATCAAGAGGTCTTTGTTTTTCTGCACGCAATTTTTCTAGACTTTTAGGAACTTTTAAATCAATATAGTGTCCATATTTTTCATTTAACCTACTTCCTTTATCACTTTTAACTTTTTCATCAGAATATTTTTTAGGCTTTAAGGGAAAACCAATTAACTTCAAGCCATCTGTATCTCGCAAATCAATTAATTCAACTAATATGTCGACTAAACCATTCGATTCTGTAATAGGATGAATATCAAGATTATTGATTTGTGCCTTGGTTCTTCTTTTGAAAAATTTCTTTTGTGCCATTTATTATAAATTATCATAGATTTGAATATTTAAAAACGTTTGCTACTTTCTAGTTGCAAGTTGTCTTGTCAAATACTCGAAATTTTTCTGTCCAATCAAATAAGGATTCAAAAACACAGCAGCAGTTGTTCTTAAGTCAAGCAAATTATGTTCGATAGTCTCAACCACCTTATCTGGATTACCATATCTTAAAAATGCATTATATATTTTCGGAACATGACTGCTTGAAGGGTCTGTTCTCAAATCAACAAAAACTCTTTTTCCTATAGTTGTAAGCCTCATATCTTGAAAACCATCTTTATACAACCATTTTTTTAATCTTTTCTTACCCGTCTTATTAAAATTCTCCTTAATTTCCTCAGGAGTTCTATTTACTAACTTAATCCCAAACTTATCTCTGACAAAAATAAACAAATCTTCATGCCTGTTATCAGAAACATGGCTTTTTATTCCATACCTTCCATTTTGTTGTATGATTCTTGGCACGTCAAATGTTTTACCATTGTAAGTTATTATTTTTTTTCCCTTTTGTTGCTGTGCAAAATGTTCTAAGATTGCAGCTTCTTCAAATGGGTTTCTTGCAAAACCAATCTCATAAACAAGCTCTCCTTCCTGTCTGTATGTAGTTCCAATTAAAAAAATATTATCTGATGACTCTTTGCCTAAAAATCCTGAACTCTCAATATCCATAAACAAAACATCTTCTGGAATCAAATCAATTTTTTCTCTAATAAAATCATATGTAGGAGAACTTGGCACCTCTTCAGAACTTAATTTGAACAACTCGAAAACACCCCTATCATTCTCAACAAGCTCACCACCAACGCCAAACAATTGAACTTTCTCTGAAGGTTTTCTATCTTTTTTCGAATCTAATCTCTTTAGTACTTCAGAGACTATTTGTTGAGCAAATTTATATTTTCTCGTATGGTGTGGATTTAAAAAATAAACTGGATCTTTAGTTACAATATCATATATCTGCAAAAGAGTATGATGCGAATATGTTTGCCCTCTTAGAATATCTTCTCTTCCCTCAAGTTTAACAAGTATCTTTTCAAGGCCTTCTCTTATCTCTTGCGCTCCCACAACAGAAATGCCTTCTTCTGCAAGTCTCTCTTCCAACTTGTCGGTAACCTCTTGCGGGGACAGGGATACAACAGAAGAACTTGTTATTTGTTTTCCTTCTTGCTCCCAGACTAATTTTTTACCACCTTTTAAACTAAGATCGCCAACAATTTTCTCCGCAGTATCTTCTTTATAAAATCTTAAATTTTTTACTTCAACTGCATTAATTTCATCTCCTCCATTGGATTTGACTATTAAATCAGGATATCGGTTAAAATCATCACAATTTTTCACTTTAACAGGCCTATTTGGTCCTGTAGAACAATTTACCTCAGACATGTTACTAAAAATTAACTTGTCATTACCTAAAACCAAGTTTTCACCTAATAAATTTGCCCCTTTAAACAAAAGATAAACTAAAGTTTCGCTAAGTGTCCCATGTGTTTTTATCTCTGTTCCAGTATGTGATAATTCCGATTTGGACATCTCAAGAAATGTTGCTGCTCTTGCTAAACCTGATCGTCTTCTCTTGCTTTTTTTAACATCATATCTTGGATCTAAAGGATTAAGTTCTCTCTGATACATGTAATTA